>NZ_JAUBPS010000003.1:0-3595 GCF_036700865.1 Microcoleus sp. S13C4 | reverse complement strand
GGTCAATAGCGTGGCTTTTAGTCCAGATGGGTTGACTTTGGCTTCTGGAAGCAGTGACAACACCATCAAACTGTGGAACCTGCAAAGCCAAAAACCCATCGCTACCCTCACTGACCATAGTAGTTCGGTCTGGAGCGTCGCCTTTAGTCCTGATAGCTTAGCTTTGGCTTCTGGAAGCAGTGACAACACCATCAAACTGTGGGTTTGGGATGTTGATCCACTAATGGCATTTGGTTGCAATTGGATTAGCGATTATCTCAGAACACATCCGAAAGTGGCAGAAGAATACAAACCGATATGTGCTGATTACCTCAACCAACCGTCAATCAAATAGGATTTAGGCAAAAACAGCCAGCAAGATGTTCGCATGGATTGGGGCAACTACGGGGGATGGCCCCTATCAACAGTCCGGACAGATTTTCGGTCGGTCAAGCTTTGAGAGAGCCGTATTCTAGAAGCTTTTGGTAGTTTGGATTTAATTTAATCAAAGTCGGGTCCAAATCAAAAATGGCGATAAATAGTTCTAGTAAATGCTCATTTAAAGCTTTTCGTTTGAACGACGCTATAGAAAATGAAATAACCTCTGGTGTCGGTTGAGCTGTGAAGGTAGCCTCTTGTCTCAAGGTGAGTTTGGCTAAATTTAGGGCTGTCAAACTACCCTTGACCTGGGCATCCAGGGCATCCAGATTGCGAGATTGGCTATCGACCATTCCGGTATATTGTCTGGCATCACAAAAGATAAACTCAATCTGAAATCGAGCGCGATAATAAGCCAAGATATCGCTGGCGCTCAGATTAACATCGGTGGAAAACAACAGAATATACCGCTCTTTCCCCTCGACGAGTCGCACGCTTGCAAACTACACGAATCCGGCGGTCAAGAGAAACCGACCACACCACGGCAGTCCACAGCGAAAGTCCCATCGTCTAAGGTCTCAGTTAACGTGAAATATTTTAATTGTCGCTCCAAGAGGGCAACCTTGCCGTCATAGGTTTTCTGACGACCAGGACCAGACCGACGTGACCCTTGATACAAATATTTTAAATTCGCGTCTGGTCGCAGTTTTCCAATGGCATTCCACCCCAGGTTCACGACCCCATCCACCCATTTCCGTTTGCTGTAGAAGCTATCAGCAACCACATATTCAACTCGTTTGGGTACATAGGTCTGACAATAGGCTAGATGGCCTAAATAGAAATCGACTTGATTCCCACAGACTTGATGCTCTATTTCGGCTGCTAAAGCTCGGTCGGACAGGCCCGCTTCCGTGTGCGGAGCCGATAACGCATAGGCTGTATTCTGCTCTACATCGACCACTGCCACCACCGACCACTCCAATCCCGTCTCGACTTGACCACTCTTGCCGTTGTAGAACCGATCCTGATTGGGTGTATGACGACCACTTTTTTCATGAAAGGTCGCATCCACCACTAGGATTTGAACTCCTTCCCGAGAACCGTGGGTTTGAATCAAATGACTATTCACCGATTCAAACCTACGGTTCTCTGCGATCGATTTCGACGAAACGTTCGCTCGCGACTGGGGACTATAGCGATTTAAATTGGTGTAGTTGGCTCGACCACAGACGACGAATAGGCTGGTCAAGAATGCGAGGAGAAAGGTTCGTTGCGGTTTGTGAAATAACCCACTGTGGTCAGTGCGTCCGTTAGAATATTCTGTAGGCTATCGATGGCGCAGTCCTTTTTTGAATCTGACTGTACTTTAAGCCCTGGATAGCTTTCCTCGCCACTACCCTCCTAAAAAACTGTCCGGACTGTTGGTTTTGTATGCGAGGCAGGAAGGTGACTTCCTGACCTTAGCTACCTTACGTGAGACAACTTTTACTCCTGACAATTCCAGAAGTTCTGTGAGCAGTTTAATTTCCTTCTTTGAGGTCATCGTTACCCATCCACCCTAAAATGACTTACCTTTTCATTCTAGCTAACAACAGCTCACCCTCAATAGTCAAGTCTGTCAAGACTTGATGTCATTATTTTATATATTTTTTTATTTTAAGTCGGTTTTTAATTATATTTTTAGCATACTAGGTGATGAAGAACCAAAAAAACCGGGATTAATGCAGATAAATTTACCCACATTAATCCCCAGTTATTCCACACTTAATTAAGCCGCAACTAAACCGCTGTGTCTCAACAAAGCTTTAGTGCTTGGTTCGCGTCCCCGGAAAGTTTTAAACACTTCCATCGGGTGCAAACTGCCGCCCAATCCTAATACTGTATCTCGGAAGCGCTTACCTGTAGAGGCGATCGCACTTTCATCTTCCAAACCCGCTTCCTCAAACGCCGCAAAAGCATCAGCGCTGAGCACTTCCGCCCATTTATAACTGTAATACCCCGCCGCATAGCCGCCCGCAAAAATGTGTCCGAAAGCGCACAAAAATGCGTCTTCTTCCAGAGGAGGCAAAACTGTCGTAGTTTTAGCAATGCGGTTGCGGATATCGGCCACAGTTTCGCTGCCGCCCGATCGATAGCGGTGGTGCAATTCGATGTCAACGCTGCTAAAATGTACTTGCCGGAGCATGACGCTGCCGCTCATGTAGTGGCGCGCTGCTAGCAGTTTTTGGTAGTAGTGTTCCGGCAAAGTTTCCCCGGTTTCGTAATGCTTTGCCATCCCGAACAAAGTAGCGCGATCGTAACACCAATTTTCCATAAATTGACTGGGCAATTCCACCGCATCCCACTCAACATTATTGATGCCCGAAGCCCCCGGATAGTCTACCGTTGTCAGCATATGCTGCAAACCGTGACCGAATTCGTGAAACAAAGTTTCGACTTCCACAAAAGTCATTAAACTCGGTTTGCCGTCAACCGGAGGACTTTGGTTGCACACCAAATAAGCCACCGGCAACCGCGTAGTTGTTTTTCCTGCTTCGACAAATTTAGCGCGCACCACGCACTCGTCCATCCAAGCACCGCCGCGCTTTTCCTCGGGGCGGCTGTAGGGGTCTAAATAGAAATTGGCGATCGTATTTCCTGCTTCATCATTTATTTGGAAATAGCGCACATCTTCGTGCCAGACAGGAGTTTGACCGTCCGCCGCAGTTACTGTCACGCCGAACAGCCGTTTTACTAATCCAAATAACCCCTCTAATACCTGTGGCAAAGCAAAATAAGGTCGCAATTCTTCTGCACTAAAAGCAAACTTTTCTTCCCGGCGCCGTTCCGACCAAAAACCTACATCCCAGTGCTTCAAATCTCCAGCTTCCGCCGCGCCTTTTTCGGCAGCAAAAGCTTTCAATTCTTCTAAATCTTTGACAGCAGCATCATAACTAGCCTGGCGCAATTCTTCTAACAAAGCTTCCACTGCTGCAACGTCGGGAGCCATTTTGCTCGCCAAGCTCAATTCGGCATAACTACTAAACGCGAGCAAAGCAGCTTTTTCCTGGCGCAAAGCTAAAATGCGATCGGTCAACGGCCAGTTATTCAATTCTCCGCTACTTGCTCTGCCGATAAAAGCTTTGTACAACTTTTCGCGCAAGTTGCGGCGGGTGCTGTGCTGCATGAAAGGGCCGTAACTCGGAAAGTCTAAAGTAATCCGCCAAGGGCCGTTTTCGGCATCCGCATTTTCTTCGCC
>NZ_JAUBPS010000061.1:0-36639 GCF_036700865.1 Microcoleus sp. S13C4 | reverse complement strand
CGACCCCATCTTTTTTTACCACAAAACGCCCCAAAGCTCTACAGGGAATGCTTTCGACGGGGTTGTCACCCCGTCAGGGGCTAAAGTCCTGACTACGATCGCAATTCCCAATTACCGAGTATATTTATCGCTCGACCATTCGATCGAGCTTTTCCTTAACCAACAAATCTAACAACGAGCGCAACACAAACAAGCCGCCGAATCCCGAAACCGCAAAAGCTGCGATCGCCCCCGTTTGATATCCGCCCACTAGCAGCACTGCACCCGACAAAAACACAAAACCGGTCAGACAAGCGAAAATTAGAGTTTTCAGGGCTAAATTAATGCGTTTCAAGGCTCTTTCGCTCTCGATATTTCGCACTCTAATTTGCAGTTCGCCCTCTTCTATTCGCTGCTCCAAACGCTTGATAAAAACTTGCGATTTGCTCGGCTGCCGTAACTTATAGGTAATAAAACTTCGGGCTTGCCTTGCCAATTCTCCGATCGCATTTCCCCGCCCCTTGCTCACTGCAATACTCTTGACAAAAGGCTGAGCGGATGCTATGAAATTGTACTCAGGGTCGAGAGTTCTAGCAATGCCGTCGAGAGTCGTCACCGACTTGATAATAAACATCATTTCTGCCGGCAAGCGAAACGGTTGCTGCTCGAACATGATATAAAGTTCGTTCTTAATTTCATTAAAAGCTTGAAAGTCGATCGGCTTATCAATAAACTTATCCAACAGAAAAGCAATCAGTCGGCGCACCGGCATCATATCCGGCATCGGCTCAACCAAGCCGATCGTAATTAAAGTATTGAGTACCTCGTCAGTATCCTTTCTCATCACAGCAAAAAAAGTCTTGACCATTTGGTCTTTAGCCAGAGACTTCACCTCAGCCATCATCCCAAAATCATAAAAAATTAAGCTACCATCTTCTGTCACCGCCAAATTTCCCGGATGCGGGTCAGCTTGAAAAAAACCGTCAATTAACAACTGTTTCAAATAACAGCAAATTCCGAGCTGATTGAGCTTCACAATATCCACTCCAATCGCCTCTAAACTAATGCGGTCGTCCACCTTAATGCCTGGTGCGTATTCTAGAGTGAGCACTTTTTTAGTCGTGTATTGCCAGTAGACTTTCGGGACAATAACTTGAGGATATTCTCGAAAATTATGGCTAAAACGATCGGAATTTTTACCTTCTTGCACGTAGTCAATTTCTTGATATAAAATCTTAAAAAACTCGTGATAAATAGATTCCAGGTCATATTTGCGCGTCCCAGGCAAATAGCGATCGCAAAAACGCATTACTTGGCGCACCGCCTTCACATCCAAGTCGAATAAACTTTCCAAACCCGGACGCTGCACCTTCACAATCACATCTTCCCCGGTGTGCAGCCTCGCTTTGTGCACCTGTCCCAGACTCGCAGCAGCGATCGGCGACGGGTCAAAATCGCGGTACAAAGCATAAATATCCTTGCCTAACTCTGATTCTACAAGAGCGATCGCTTCTTCCGAACTAAACTGAGGAACCCGATCCTGCAACTGTTCGAGTTCCTTCACATACTCAAGCGGCAGCAAATCCGCCCGAGTCGAGAGAGACTGCCCGATTTTAATAAAAGTCGGGCCTAAATTCAGCAAAGTATTGACCAACCAATGAGCGCGAATTCTTCTAGTATGAGGCGAATTATTTTGCAGCAGTCTATCCCACCACAAAAAAAACATAAACTTTCCCGCCGCTGCAAAAATGTCTATTTGTCGTGCCAGTGGCGAATATTTAGAACGTTGCCAACGCAGGGTTTTAGGTGCAGCTTTTGTGAGCATAATATTGGCGATCGAATTCCATGCACCGTGACAATTTTTATGGGACAATCTAGGACGCAGAAACCGGCTTGTAGGAAAAGACGGGTTGCAGGTCTTTGAAACAGTTAAAAAACTCAGTTTCTTTGGTCTATACTGCGTAATATCATCTCCGACTATACAATTATAATTAAGTTCCTAGTAAGTAATGCAAGTCCTGATTAATTCATCAATAGAGGACAGTCGTACTCACTACAAAAACGCGCTAATTACGAGCCAATAACCAGGCATAATATAAGTCATCGGGAAAATCAGCAATCGAGAACCGACAATTTATACGGCAACCAGACCAACAATTCAAAACAGAGGACTTGGTAGCGTTTACGACATTTCCCAATCTCCCTTTTTTGGCAAGTCTTCTCGTTGCGCCTGTTGGCTGCCAATTACCAGCAGCTTCTCAACCGAACTATTCTTCTACATTAGAGAGTTCCGCTGGAAATTGCGGCAGAGTCAGAGTAAAAGATGTGCGCCACAAATTGTCAGCTTCGGAACTTTCTGCCGGAGAGCTAGATACATCAATAGTACCATTCAAGTGCTGCACTAAAGACTTTACCAAAGCCAAACCCAAACCCGTACCGGCGATAGCTTGGTCAGTAATGCCAGCGCCACGGCGGAACTTGTCAAAGATGTGGGGCAAATCAGCAGCAGAAATGCCGCGCCCGAAATTAGAAATGCTCAGGACAATATAGCCGGCTGCCTCAGACGCCTCTAAAACTACCGCCGTTCCAAAAGCAGAGTATTTGCCAGCATTCGTCAGCAGTTCCAGCAGCACCCGATTGAGAATGTCCGGGTCGGTTTCCCAGGAAGGGCTCAACTTGGGCAAATCTAGCTTCAGAGTCAATTGCTTATCCGCCCACTCTTTTTCAAAATCCCCAGCTAAATCTTGAAATAAACGGTTGAGATCGATTTTGATTAGAGAAATCGGGAATTGCTGAAGCTCAAACTGCTTGAGGGCCAGCAAATCGCTAACCAGAGCAGTTTCCTTAGAACACTGCTGTTCTAGTATGTCGAGATACTTAGTCCGATTCGCTGACGGCAGTTCAGCTTGTTTGAGCATCAGAATCGCCAGCTTCATGATTGTTAAAGGGGTACGCAACTCGTGACTCAGAGTGCTGAGAAACTCGTCTTTAATCAGCTTCAATTTCCGCATTTGCTCTAGCTGATTGGCCGATTGTTCGTACAGTTTCCCCTGCACCTCTAGACTTTGCTGCAACTGAGAGGTTCTGTCCCAGACTACGGTTTGCAATTCCTTAACCGTCTGAGTTTGGATAATCATCTTGCTCGCTTGAGCGCTGACTGATTCGAGAACTTCTAATTCTTCCGGGCTCCAAACGCGCGGCTCGGAGTGCTGCAAAACCAAGAAACCCAAAACTGTTTCCTGGCAGCTACCGCCCGTGAGGGGAACTAGCAGCAGGCCGCGAATGCCTTGCAGTTTCAAAATTTCTGTGGCTGCTTCTTGTTCTTTGCCGATTAATGCGCCTGCGTCAGCGAGGGCTAGGGGTTTGGGTGCGCTGTGGAATGCTTGGTGGCACAAATTAGATTCTGACAGCCAAAAAGCGGGAGATTTATTTTGTTTTGAGTTGGGGATTCTAGATTTGGAATCAGCAGTTTTATCCTTGTTTTTTGTTTTGGATGTTGAGCTTTTTTTGGGAACCGCGCTTTGTGGTCTTGCCTGTTTGTTTAGATCTTTTTTTACAACAGATTCGCAAACTAATTCGACTTTCGCTTTGGGAGTTTGATTGGGGGAGCGAGTTGTAAATAGAGGATCTGTATATTTCAATAGCAGGATTTGGCCTCTCTCTACTTCCAGGGTATCGACGGTATTTTCAATAACTTGCTGCAATATTCGATCAACTTCTGAATTTGTGTCGATCGAGGCAGCCACTGACTTGAGTAGATTTTTGTATGTAGCTTGTCGCTGTAACTGTTCGTTTAAGCTGGCAATTTCTTGAGTTTTTTGAATGTGAGAAATCGCGCTGCCGATCGCGTCTGATGCTGCTTCAAGGCGCTGGAGGTCGGCTACCGACCACTCGTGAGGTTGCGACTTACCAACAATCATCATGCCATTTACAGCCCCTCCAAATCGCGCAGGCCCTGCCAGAATTGCCCGAAAAGGCAGCGCAGTCACAGGGGAATTGGGCGATGAAGCTGCCGGACTATCGAGATAGTCGGATATCGCCACTATCTCGCCGTCTGCTAGGACGTTTGCCCAAGCGGGATGTTCGAGTGATATGCTAGGCGGTTTTAATCTTGGGGTTTGGGGGTGTTCCGGTGTTTCAGTGGAATCCGCAACATCGGCAACATAGGGAAAATCCCTGCTATTTTGCCAGTAAGCATTCGGATGTACTACTTTTTGGTCAGCCACAGCAGTAACCAAACAGAAATCTGCCCCCCATGCAACCCCCAAAGTAGTGGCTATTTGTAGCAGCAGGATTTCTCCATCAAAGCTGGTCGCGAGAATTTGGCAAATTTGTCGCCCAAGAAGGGCAGGATCGACCTGGTGCTGCATAAGACGATCCAGAAATTTTTGGACTGATAGTGGTTCTGCGATTTGCGGTAAATGCAAAGTGCAAGACTCTGACGGCGATCGGTCGATCGGACTCAAGTCTTGATTTCCCTGGCGATCGATCATGGCAACCAAGCCTTTATTCTAAGATGTTTGAGCCGACTCCCGCTGCAACAACAAATATAGAACCTTTCCATAACTGTCGGCTTGACTGTTATAACTCTGCTTTCTGTGTTTGTGCAGCCGATCGGCGGGTCGCTCGATATGTAAAAATATACCCAGATCTGACAGATTTATATTTTCCTGTTTTCTACCCTTCGATCTGTACGAAATGAACTTTACCATCCTTTACCGAATGATAATCAATCCCATTCCCGCTAATTTTGACGGTTATTAGTAGTATGAAGCTTTTCTAGAGATCGCTTAGTGACACCCTTATCCTCACCCTGTGATGTTTCCTATTTAAGTTTGCCATCTTAACAAATTTTTATTGTGATACAAATCCGCCGATCGAATAATGCCGATCGCAAAAATTCAAAATCCCCAAATTATCACTCATAACATAGCTGATAGTTTCCGAGTTTTTACTCAAAAACTCATTTTTCACAACACCTAGAGCAGGGAGGCGAACTCTAGGGTTAAATTTATCCGACTTACCTGCTTACTTATTTTGTGCTTCCTGTTGGGCTTTATCGCTATTTTGGCGGTAAAGTGCCGTCCGGTTCTGAGCCATTGTGTAGCGGGGATGCTTGGAAGGCACGGCGGCCATCAAATCGGAAGCTTGCTGCCACTTAGCAGCTACGACTAACCAATCCTGGCGAGATTGAGCGGTTTTGCCCTGGGTGGCTGCTTGTTCGGCTACTCGCACTGCTTGGGCAAAAGAGTCAACAGCAGAATTAACAGTCTCCTTAGAAATTTTCAAAGCAGGTTTTGCCTCAGAGGAAGTGGCAGTGGCAACTGCTTGAGTGCTGGCTTGTGTGCTGTTTGCCACTTGGGAATTAAGTCCTTTGTGGATGGCGGCCGCTGCTGCAAGCAACAGCACGGTCAAGCTGATGCCGCCGACGATACCACGCTGAAATTGCCGCGGTTGCTGCATCGATCGAGGTATAGCGATTCTCGGCAAAGCCCGCTTGCCTCCCACAGCTTGGCGTTCGTGATGGGCGGTGGCTAAACGCTTGAACAAATTCGGCTTTCGGAGTTTAATTTCTTGAGACCACAACAGTTGATTCTCCGGATCGCGGCTAATTTCTTCGAGCCACAGCAGTTGGTGTTCTCGGACAAGCCGGCTGTTGATGTTGACTCGGCGAATATTGTGGGGCGAAATGCGTTCCAAAATTTCTCGGACTCGATCGACCAAACTAGACTCTTCGAGCAGTTGGGGCGTTGCAGCTTCGCACAGCAGTTGCAGCACCCCGTCTGCAAATACGGCTCGGGCTCTGACACTTACTTGTGCCAGTTCGTCGTTAAGGATTTGAATAATCGATGCAACCGAGCCCTCGCGAGCTTGTCGAGCAATGTCATCTATTGGATTGGTCATAAAACTATCTTGACGCTTAGCAATCTGTTAATTGTTAACCCAAAGTCTCGGATCTAATTTTTACTCATACAGGTTATCACTGACACTGCCAGGTTAAAATGAACAGATGCAAATCCTGCATACCGATCCACTTAAAATTATCACCACAGCATCGAGCGAGGCTAACAGGAAATAAACTATGGGTAAAGTAATTAGCGGTCAAATTTTTGTTGTAGACGACAACATCGATACAGATCAAATTATCCCGGCCGAATACCTGACCCTGGTTCCCTCGAAGCCGGATGAGTACGAGAAACTAGGCAGTTACGCGATGATTGGGTTGCCCGATCGCTACGGTAAGTTTATCGAATCCGGTGAACAGAAAACCCGGTATCCGATTATCATAGCGGGCGAAAATTTTGGCTGCGGTTCTTCGCGGGAGCACGCTCCCATCGCTCTGGGGGCCGCAGGCGTCACAGCAGTGGTGGCTTTGTCTTACGCACGCATTTTCTTTCGCAATTGCTCGGCTACTGGCGAATTGTACCCGATCGAATCAGTCGAGCGGCTCTGCGACTTGTTTGTAACAGGCCAAGAAGTGACGATCGACTTTACAGCAGAGGTAATTGTCAACCACACTCTCGATCGAACTTTCTCCCTCAAACCTTTAGGAGAAGTAGGCCCAGTCATTGATGCCGGAGGGTTGTTTGACTACGCGCGCCAAACGGGAATGATTGCGGCTCGCTCTTAACTTTTAAAACCCCTGCAATGTAGGGTGTACCACCGGGCGCACCTTACGAATATCTCCCTAATCAAACCCATGCAATGTAGAGTGCGCGGAAATTTTCTCAAATCGACTCCATAAAATTTAATAAAATACGCTGGTGAGCAATGCCCAAAGGCCGGACATCTCCTGACTGCTCAGAAAAGCATTTTCCCGCCCGAATCTGCTCCGGTGTCAACAACTTCATATCCCACCCCTCAAGCAGAACTAAATCCTTGACATCCGCACTAAGTTGTGCATGAAAAACGTGGCGAACGACATCTTTTTCGACATCACAACAGAAAAAAGAAACACTTGCAGGAGCATAGCCAATTTCCTCTGATAATTCCCGCACTACAGCAACTTCCGGCGTTTCCCCGGGTTCCAAGTGTCCGCCAAACAAAGCCCAATGTCCCGGATACCTGATATGAGGAATATCGTCCCGCAACTGACAGAGAAACTTGCCCTCTCGGTACAAAATTGCGATCGCAACGTGGATTTTAGTCATGTGTTAAAAAGAAAAGAGAAGGAAGAAATTGGTGTAGGAGCGGGTTCACCAACATCTGTAAAATTAACCAAAAATATAGGTAAATCCGCCCAGATAATAATATTATAGTTAATGAAATGTGAAGATAAATAAACAGCTCCCCATCGCCCAATCACAACTATAAACATTTGATTTTAATGAAATACATTTACTTATTGAAATAAATTAGCATCTTCGTATTTTTATTTATTACGCGCTGGAGTGCGCTTTAATTGTTCCATTTCCTCAACATAAACTTCACCTAAATCCTTTCCTGCCAAGTCCTTCAGAGTAATACTCTTATAGCGGACTTCTCCCTTCAGCAAAACTTCATCGCCAAGCTGGGGCAAAGCCTGGTTAGTTAAAATCCAAATACTGCCAGTACCATCCTCAAGTTGATAAGCCGCATTCCCCACAAACGGAGCGCGATTTTCCACCTTTCCCCGGAGATAAACTTCAGCATCCACTTGCCGCTTTTGTTGAACCTCGCCAATGCTAGCCACATTAAAACCAAGATTAAGTTGAGACAGAGGTAAATTGCCGCAACTGAAAAAACCGCTGGCGAGGATTAGCGACAAAGAGCCGGTGCAGAATCTTTGAACCCAAACTTGCTTAATTGCAGTAGTCATTGGTCAACTGATTTGAGATTTGAGATTTGAGATACGACTTACTTTAACAGAATCCAAAGAATCGATCGCAAGTAAGAAATTTCTCTAGTGTAGTCCTTGACGGGGATTAAGCTAAAATCTAAAATCGTCAGCCCCTAACCCAGAGTCTACAATGGATGCCAAAACTGCTCAAATACTAGATGGCAAAGCTTTAGCGACAAAGATTCAAAGCGAGCTGAGCGATCGAGTCCGCGCCCTACAAGCCCAAAAGGGGCGTCCTCCGGGACTTGCGGTGCTGATGGTAGGGGACAACCCGGCCAGCGCAGCATATGTTCGCAATAAAGAGCGAGCCTGCGCTAAAGTTGGCATAGCTTCCTTCGGCCAGCATTACCCCGCAAACGCTACTCAACCCGAACTAGAACTTGCAATTCGTGCACTCAACGAGGACGATCGAGTAGACGGCATTTTAGTGCAATTACCGCTACCAGAACACTTAGATGCAATTGCCCTGCTGTACCAGATTGATCCCGACAAAGATGCTGACGGACTTCACCCTGTAAATTTAGGCCGTCTCGTGCGTGGCGAGGAAGGTTTGCGGAGTTGTACTCCCGCCGGAGTGATGCGGTTATTGCAGGAATACCAGATTGATTTAAAAGGAAAAAATGCCGTTGTTTTGGGACGGAGTATTTTGGTAGGTAAACCGATGGCGCTGATGCTGTTAGAAGCCGATTGTACTGTTACGGTAGCTCATTCGCGATCGCAAAACCTAGAATCGATTACCAATCAAGCTGATATTCTAATAGCCGCAGTCGGCCGCACAGAAATGGTTACAGCTAATATGGTCAAACCCGGATCAGTAGTAATTGATGTCGGTATTAACCGCGTCGTCAATCCAGACGGTACGAGTCGTTTAGCTGGAGATGTGGATTTTAATGCTGTTAAAACAGTAGCCGAATTTATCACGGCGGTGCCGGGAGGAATCGGGCCAATGACTGTCGCTATGCTGTTGGAAAATACCGTTTCGACCTACAGTATTAAGTAGTAATTAGTCATTATAAATACACCTAACGTAGGGTGCATCCCTGTCGAAAATTCTGGTGAAAAATCGATCGAGTTTTCAGGAAGCGACGCACCCTACTGTTTGACAGCAACAACGCGAATTCGGTGGTAATCTGCACTCCAATTACCATCGCGGTACAGCGCCGATCGCAAACGTTCTTCAACTGCGTTAATTACGTGCGATCGCACATCATCAGACAACCCCGACAAAAACCCACCAGCAAACATCTCAATCCAATTTACCATACCCGCGCTGCCACCTTCGAGGGGAGTCGGTCGATCGAACAAAACCGCATAACCGACATCAAATCCCTGCTTTTCCAAAAGCCCAGCATACTCGCCAATACTCGGAAAATACCAAGGATTAAGCGCTTCAGGCTCCTGGCAGCCAATTTCTGACAAAACACTCAAAAGCGCCCGGACGATCGCCCCCACATTCCCCTTACCGCCAAACTCAGCCACAAAACGCCCTCCCGGCTTCAGCGCTTTTTCCACACAATTAATCACAGCATCCGGCTGTTTAATCCAGTGCAAAACCGCATTAGAAAACACAGCATCTAACGGCTCTTCTACTTGAAAATTCCTCGCGTCTGCGGCAGAAAAGTTAATGTGAGGATAGTTTACTTTTGCCGTGGAAATCATCGACAAAGATGAATCAATACCTTGCACAAAAGCACCACTTTGAGCAATCTTTTCCGTTAACTGTCCCGTACCGCAGCCCAAATCCAGAATTTGTTCACCAGCCTTCGGAGCGAGTAACTCCACAATTGATTCACCGTACTGCCAAACAAAAGCATGATTTTTCTCATAAAGCACTGAGTTCCAAAAATCTTGTGACATCTCTTCTCTCCTCTTCTCTTCGTGTCCTTCGCGCCTTCGCGGTTCGTTATTAAATTATTTGCCAGCAAGCAGACAAATTCCATCCCCATCAATACGGCAAACCCTAATATTTTGCAAAAGGCGCGCTCCCTGCTTGTGGTAAAAAGCAATTCCCGGCGCATTGCCAGTATTAACAGTCCATTCCATACGCCCGCAATTTGTTGACTCAGCAATTTGTGCCAAAGACTTTAACAGTGCTGTACCGACTCCCATACCGCGAAAATGAGATTGCACAAATAAATCATCAAGCCAAAGGCAAGGCTGCGCCAAAAGACTTGAATAGGAAGCATAAAACATCGCAAACCCTACCGCTGTGTCGGCAACTTCCGCCAACAATACTCGCACTAGGGGAGACTCGACAAATAGTGTTTGCTTCAATTTGTCTGCTGTTGCTTCTAAAAGATGTGGAACTCCATCGACTTCTGATTTTTGCGAAATGAAAGCAAGAATTAGTTCCAAATCAGCCAGCTCTGCTTCTCTAATTTTGATATCCAAATTAGCCATTTTTGAATTCTCACTCTCGACTATTAATCACTGTATTAAATGCCATCATAAATGTCCAATATATGTTTAACTAACTATTTATACTTTTAAAATATCAATGATTGGGGAGCTATGGAACTTCGGCATTTGCGTTATTTCATTGCAGTTGCAGAGGAATTGAATTTCACTCGCGCAGCCGAAAAACTGCATATTGCCCAACCTCCGCTGAGCCAACAAATCCAGCATTTAGAGGCAGAGTTGGGGTTTCAACTGTTTCGCCGCACCAAGCGGACGGTGCATTTAACGGCTGCGGGACAGGTTTTTTTCGAGGAAGCCGGGAAAATTCTGCAGCAAGTCGATCGAGCAATTCAACTCGGCCGACAGACAAGTCGGGGCGAACTCGGCCAACTGACGATCGGCTTTGTGAGTTCTGCAGCACACAACGTGGTTCCAGCGATTTTGCAAGCCTTTCGCACTCGGTGTCCCGCCGTCACGCTGGAACTGCACGAACTGACGACAAACGAACAGTTGCAGCGGCTGCGGTTCGGGCAAATTGATATCGGCTTCGTGCGCCCTCCGGTTGAGGAAGAGGGGATAAATTCTGAAATCGTTTTTCGAGAACCGCTGATCGTCGCACTTCCACAAACGCATCATTTGGCCGATCGCACGAAGGTGGAATTACGCGAACTCTCTACCGAACCGTTCATTTTATTTCCGCGTTCCCAGGCTCCGGGATTGTACGATGCGATCGTCAGTCTTTGTCAGCAAGCAGGTTTTAGCCCTCGCGCGGCTCAAGAAGCAATTCAAATGCAAACCATTGTGAGTCTGGTAGCCGCCGAGATGGGAGTGGCGATCGTCCCGGCGTCGATGCAAAATTTCCAGCGCAGCGGGGTTGTTTACAAATCTTTGCCAGAATCAACCTGCATTGTGGCGATCGCTCTAATTTGGCGCAGCGATCCAACGGCAGCGGTGCAGCGGTTTTTGGAAGTTGTCAGACAAATCAGCGGATTTGATATTTGAGATTGTAAATTTTAGATTGACTGGTAATTTGACAAAGTTATTAAAACTCAAAGATTTTCTGTGCAACAACACCCGTAGAATGATTAATTGATGCTCGGAGTTCGAGCAACTACCGCCGTAAAAGTCGGCACGATGCGACCCCAACGGCTCACAATATCCCACATAACTATTCAGTACAAGAGAGCAAGGGATGGTATTGGCAACAGAAATGGGTTCGTCCCAACCGGAATCCTCTTTCGATTTATCTACTTATCTAGTCAAGCGAAAAGAGGCGATCGAGGTAGCTCTCGACAGTGCACTCCCGGTCATCTACCCAGAGAAAATCTACGAAGCAATGCGCTACTCGCTGTTAGCGGGGGGCAAGCGCCTGCGTCCAATCCTGTGTCTGGCTAGCTGCGAACTGGCCGGCGGCACTACATCTATGGCAATTCCGACAGCTTGCGCTTTGGAAATGATCCACACGATGTCGCTGATTCACGACGATTTGCCGGCAATGGACAATGACGACTACCGACGCGGCAAACTGACGAACCACAAGGTTTATGGCGAGGATATTGCCATTTTGGCTGGCGATGGTTTGCTGACCTATGCTTTTGAATTTATCGCTACTAAAACTGAGAACGTACCCCCCCAACAGGTGTTGCAGACGATCGCCCATTTAGCGCGGGCATCCGGTGCTGCTGGACTCGTAGGCGGTCAAGTGGTTGATTTGGAATCGGAAGGAAAGACAGATGTTTCTCTGGAAACTTTGAATTACATTCACGCTCACAAAACTGGGGCGCTGTTAGAGGCTTGCGTAGTTTGTGGGGCAATTCTGGCTGGGGCGTCTGCTGCGGATTTGCAGCGACTGTCTCGTTTCGCTCAAAATATTGGGTTGGCTTTCCAGATCATTGACGACATTCTGGATATTACTGCTACTCAAGAAGAACTGGGCAAAACTGCTGGCAAAGATGTTCAAGCAGGAAAAGTCACTTATCCGAGTTTGTGGGGAATTGAGGAGTCTCGGCGCCAAGCTTCGCAGCTTGTTTCTGATGCTAAGGCTCAATTGGCAGTGTTTGGGAGCAAAGCTCTACCGCTGCTGGCGATCGCCGATTTTATTACCAGCCGCAGTAACTAGATATATCAAACACTATGCAGGAAATTTGCAGCGGCATATTAAACAATCATGTACTCGTGGTTGCTTTGCTCGCTTGTCTGGCGGCTCAGATCATGAAGCTGCCGATCGAGTTGGTCAAAAATCGCAAGTTTAATCTTCGATATTTGGTAACAACGGGGGGAATGCCCAGCGCTCACTCGTCTTTTGTGGGCGCTTTGGCTGCGGGAGTCGGGCAAACGATGGGATGGGAAAGTCCGGAGTTTGCGATCGCTGCGATCTTTGCAATTATTGTGATGTACGACGCAGCAGGCGTCCGCCAAGCAGCAGGCAAGCAAGCTCGCATCCTCAACCAAATTATTGACGAGTTTTTTGAGGAAGATCACAACCTTAATGAGGCTCGCCTGAAAGAGTTGCTGGGACACACTCCTTTTCAAGTGCTTGTCGGTTTGGGGCTGGGAATCACTATTGCTTGGATTGCAGGGCCTGCATATTAGTTAACTGTTAATTGTTGACTGTTGACTGTTGACTGTTGACTGTTAACTAATGACTACTGACCGAATTCTGCTTGCAGAATATCGTCATTATCATCGGCGATAGTGGCGACAATAGTAATAACCCGGGAAATTTCCCCGGTCGAGATTTCGGCGATCGTCCGAGTCGATACTACCGCAACTTGATTATCAACAATGGCAAAATGAGATTCTAAAGTAGACAGCCAATTCATTTCTAGGATTTTCCGCATTAATTGAGCTTCATTCTTCGCTGGCAACTGGAGTACAAAAGCCCAAACAGTCAAAGTATCATCTTCGGTTTCGCCCGTGAGTTGCACGAACACTTCAACACTGCCGTACTTAAACTTCCAAAGATGTCCGCCAGCTTCACTTTGACCGACCATCACTTTTTGGTCTACAGCCATGCTGGCGATGACAGTTTCAATTTCTTCTGCATAGGTGACGGCTGTGGCTTTTTCGACCTGCTCGGAGGCGATCGCGCTTTCACTCGATAGGCTTTCTGCGGAAGCTGTTTGTATGTTCGGCTCGCTGGTAGTCATAATTATATTTAGATGTAAAACTATTCCAATAATCAGTTTACTTGCTAAAGCTTAAAATTATGAGTTTAAATAACTGGTTCCGAGGCTAGGCCTGGGAACCAGTATATCTCGCTTGTTTGCGGAGGCAGACGCAAGTTTGACTTGCAGAGCGGTTTCAACCAGGTTGGCGATCGTATTTAAGCCTTGGGCTTAGTCGCCGCCGGCTTCTTCTCAATGGTATTCAAGCCGTTGAGGAACATGGGCACCAATTTCTCCATAAATGCCTGCGGGTCGCGGTTCCAGGCCCGCTGAGCTACATCGACTCTAGTCATTTGCAGGTCGGGGGCTAGCAGGGTTGCGGGCAAGCGTTCCATCAGGTATTGCGGGCGTTCCCACATCGGCATGGTGTTGGCAATATCCACGAGGCGGGTGACGCGGCGGAGTTCTGCCCCCAGCATGATATCCATTCCCGATTCAAAAGCTGCTTGTTCGATCGCCACATACTTGCGCTTTGCCTGTTCCACCTTCTGGCGGTGTTCCGGGCTTTTGGCAGCTATGGAACCCAGCCAGCGGTTGCCCCAGCGGACGTGACCAGCTTCTTCTGGAAAAATCTTTTCGATGGTTTCGCGGATTTTGACGTTTTCTGCGGTTTGGGGAGCCTGTTTGAGGGCGTGGATGTGCGCTGAGAAGTATTCGCAGCCCCGCTTTTCGGTGACATTGATTGCGGCTAAAACTGCAATTATACCGTCATCGAGGTTGCGGTATTGCTCTTTGTTCAGCAGGCGGTCAAATTCGTCAATGTAGGAGATTCCCGGCGGCGTTCCCACCTTTTGGCCCAAGTCTACCAGCAAGTCGGTGAGCCACATCGCGTGTCGCGCTTCGTCGGAAATGTGCCGGGAGAGGTCGCGCACGAGTTCGGCCGGTTCCCCGTCTAGCCGTTCGATCACGTCGGTGATGTCTTTGCAACTACGCTGTTCGCTGTAGCGGTAGCGGTTGAGGGTGATCAGGTGCAGTTCGCGATCGCGCACTACATTAGCTAAAATTTCGCGCGCTCCCATTGCGTTGCGAAGCTTGCGGGGATAGGCAACAGTCATGCTTTTATGTTGTTTTATAAAGATACTTATATAAGTGTAACGCAGTTTTTTTGACAACCAATTACCTCGCAAGGCTGAAAGTTGTTGTGTTGCAGGCAGATTGAATTTTATACATACAATTTTTTTACTCGCAGATCGATCGACTAAAATAGTTTTGATTTGTCATTTACGCAAGCGTTCCGCGAGGCTCCCAAAGCAATCTCACGCACTCAAAACTTTTCAGGTTCCGTCGAGTCTGAAGCCTCAAGGCTAGCAGGCTCTTGTTGAAATTTGTGCATCTCCTCCACTTCCAGTCTCGCCAGCGTTGTCGCCGCATCCGCTAACTGTAAAGCCAGATTCATCCGACCAACTGGGTTTTTCTCTTTCCAAAGGTCTTTTGCCAAGAAATGCACTCGATAGCGAAACATTTTAATTGACTGTGATGGAATAACTTTAGCTGTCATGATTATAGTCTCTCTTCAACTGTAGCTAGGATGCGAAACAGTACCCGTTCGGGTTCTAGATAGACAAATGTCAGTATGATTACTTGATCTTCATTGGTGATTGTGACATCCCAGGTGGCCGATCGCGGTTCAACCAGTTCATGCCTAACTATTACAGTATATTGTCCTGCTGCCAAGTCATCAAATCCCGCATCTGCCTCCATCAAAGCCACTGTCTCCTCGGCCAGTACCCGTCCGTCCCGATTTAGTAAAGTAATGAAGGCAATGCCATCAACTGAAGTCATTGCCATGTTATTTTGATTGCGTACCATCACAAAAATATCCGACATTATCTGCTAGTTGCTAATTGCTGCAAATTGCTAATTTACCACAACAGCAACACCGCGCAAGCAAGGCGGATAGACGGTCATCCGATTTGAGATTTGAGATTTGAGATTATGGACTTAATGGAAATAATAACAAGACTAAATTATATGCACACTCTTACTGAAGATGAATTTCATTTAGAAGCAGAGCCTTTCCTTCGGAAAATTTTTGTTCACGACAATCCGTTTAACCAACCTTTCACATCACAGGTGATAGGACGCACAATTATCTATCCTTGTGACGGTGAAAATGACCTTCTCCTGATTGACGCACTAATTAACGCAGCAGTAAATTTAGGTGATACTGGCTCCTATATCTCCCTACTACCTACAGGATACCCAAGCGCTCACCTCAGTCACTGTTATATCTCATTATCAGAGTTTCTTGAGGGGTACTCTGGAACAGAAGAAGATAGGCTAATTGGACCGAGGTTGGGTATAAATCCTTATACTTCAGACAGTGTTATTTATTCAGCCCAAGGTAAGTGGGGGCTGATGAAATCACATGAAGGTTTTGGATTGCTGGGTGGATCACTAGAGTTTATCGAAGAGATTCGAGGATATGTCCCGGATTTAGACAAGCAGGTGTATGGTTTGTTTAAGCGTTTGCGAGACCTTCTGTTGGATTGTGGTGTGAATCCCCCAGATATCACTCGAAATAAATGGTTGCCAACGTTGTTAACCCATGTGTATGGTTCTCAAGTCCCTGAAAAGTTGTTGTTGGAGGAGACAGAGCTAACCTAGAGCGCAGGTCTATCAAAGATTAGTTCAGAAGCTAATGTGGGTTAACCAAATTGAATAAGTACAGCACGGTTATGGAAGCTCACAGATCAATACACGAAGGATGCCACCGGACTTAATATAAAATTTTGAGTTCGCATAAATTATTAAAAAAGTCGCCTGCAAGGGCGACCTTTTTTTCGATTAGACATCAACGACAAACAATGAGAATTCTCAATTGTTCAGGTTGGATTATTAACTATCTAACAGTCGTAGTAGAGAGCAAACTCGTAGGGGTGAGGACGCAGCCGCATTGGGTTGACTTCATTGTCGAGTTTGTAGGAAATCCAGGTTTGGATGAAGTCTTCGGTAAATACACCAGTGTCAGTCAAGAAACTGTGGTCTTTTTCTAAAGCTTCTAAAGCGCCTTCCAAGGAACCGGGAGTTGAAGGAATCTTGCTCAATTCTTCAGGGGAAAGGTCGTAGATATCCACGTCCAAAGGTTCGCCGGGATCGATTTGATTCTTGATGCCGTCTATGCCGGCACACAGCATGGCTGCAAATGCTAAATACGGGTTGGATGTAGCATCGGGACAGCGGAATTCTAACCGCTTGGCTTTGGGGTTGGTTCCCGACAACGGAATCCGCACTGATGCCGATCGATTTCCTTGAGAGTAAGCTAAGTTTACAGGCGCTTCAAAGCCCGGAACTAAACGCTTGTAGGAATTGGTCGTGGGGTTGGTGATTGCCAAAAGTGCCGGTGCGTGCTTGAGAATGCCACCGATGTAATGCAGTCCCATTTGACTGAAACCTGCATATTGATCGCCTGCAAATAGAGGCTGGCCGTCTTTCCAAATCGACTGGTGAACGTGCATCCCGGAACCGTTGTCGTTAAACAGCGGTTTGGGCATGAAGGTGATGGTTTTGCCGTATTTTTTGCCGACGTTTTTGATGACGTATTTGTAAGTCAGCAAGTAGTCGGCGGCTTTTACCAAAGTGTCAAAGCGGAAGCCGAGTTCGCATTGACCGCCGGTGGCGACTTCGTGGTGGTGCTTTTCGATGGGTACGCCGCATTTTGCCATTGTCAGCAGCATTTCCGTTCTCATGTCTTGAGAGGTATCGGTTGGTGCTACTGGGAAATAACCTTCTTTGTAACGCGGTTTGTAGCCGAGGTTGCCGCCTGCTTCTTCTTTGCCGGAATTCCAGCGACCTTCGATCGAATCTACGTAATAGTAGCCGGAATTTTGGGTTTGGTCGAAGCGAACGTCGTCAAAAATAAAGAATTCTGCTTCCGGGCCAAAGAATGCTGTATCGCCGAGACCGGTCGAAAGCAAGTAGTCTATGGCTTTTTGGGCAATGGTGCGGGGACAGCGACTGTACGGTTCGCCGGTGCGGGGTTCTTTGATGCTGCAAATGAAGCTGATGGTCGGTTCTGCCATGAACGGGTCCATCCAAGCGGTGGTCGGATCGATGACCATCGTCATGTCAGATTCGTTGATGGCTTTCCAGCCCCGAATGCTGGAACCGTCGAAGGGTACGCCGTCTGTGAATGCGGTTTCGTCGATTTGGTCGTGGTACAGGGAAAGGTGCTGCCAGATCCCCGGCATATCGATGAACTTTAGGTCAACGATCTGGATTTTATTTTCTTTTATGTAATTTAAGGCTTCTTGGGGCGTCTGGAACATGACTTACTCCTGATATTGGTTGTGTCTTAGCGATCGGCCGATTTCAGACTGTTTGGGCGATCGTAGGCCTTCAGTATCCACTATTTTGTAGCCATAGATACAAAATTTAGAAATAGGGGCCCAGTACAGTCGGGCAGTTCGAGATTCTGGCCCTGTCGATTTTTCGGCTGAAGATACAAGGCAAACGGCTGAATTTTACGACAGTTTGCCGGGGATAGACTACCCTTCGTGAAAATCCCATCTCAAATCTTAATCAAACGCCGATTTGTAGTAGTCTACAATAGGCAGTCTGTCTCAGATAGCAAAGTATTGATAAAGATTTTTGGGAGAGAAACTTATGCGCGATGCAGTGACGAGCCTGATTGAAAATTATGATGTTGCTGGTAGGTATTTAGACCGGGATGGTATCGATCGGTTGAAATCTTATTTTGCAACGGGCACGGCACGGGTACAGGCGGCGGCTGCGATTAACAGCAATGCTGCGGCAATTGTCAAGCAAGCTGGTATCCAGCTATTTGCTGAACAGCCGGAACTGATCCGTCCCGGGGGAAATGCCTACACGACTCGTCGCTACGCGGCTTGTCTGCGGGATATGGACTACTACTTGCGCTATGCTACTTACGCCCTGGTGGCTGGAAGTACCGACGTGCTGGACGAGCGCGTGCTGCAAGGTTTGCGGGAAACTTACAATTCTCTAAGCGTTCCCATTGGCCCGACGGTAATGGGGATTAGCATTATGAAGGAGATGGTTAAGGCTCAAGTGCAAGCTGCTGGCTTGTCTGTGGGGCCTTTTTTGGATCAGCCTTTTGATTACATGATTCGCGAATTGAGCGAACAAGATATTTAAGTCAATTTGCTAGTTCTTTTAGCAACAAATTGCACTTGTGGCTGGCAGTTAGCAGCAGTTAGATCGATCGCTTTTTTTGGCATCACCGCCTCCAAGCGATCTTTTTTTTATGGGTTATGCCATTTGAGATTAAAGATTTGAGATTAAAAATTTGAGATTAAAGATTTGAATAATTGGAAATGACTTATGAATTAAGGGTTAGGAGCTTCCCTATAATTGCATTTTTTTTTGAACTGGTGTTAAAAATCGCCAACACATCCCCAGACGAGGCATTTGTCGAGGGGATTTTTGCTTTGGCGCCTAGCAACTTGTTCGGCGGTTGTTGCTTCTACTTCGCCGTTAGGGTAAACAATGTGGATGATGTCACCGCTGACGAAGGCAAGGGGATTTTCTTGACAATTGGCAGAATCTCTGATAGGAAAGTTAATTGTTTTCATGGTCGATCGCCCTGCTGATATTTGTAGTGCTTTTAGCTGCATATAAATCATCTGCCATTGGGCGCAATTTTTGTGTGATTCCTATGAATGTTGAGCTGTGATAAAAGTACACAATCGGAGCGATCTCAGTCACATAATGTAAGCTGGGGGCGATCGCCCCGCGACAATCGCCAAACCAAAATGCTTGCCAAAAATCAGCAGTCGGGCTTGTGCGTAAGTGCTAATCTGGTACTGTCTTTAACCCATTGGTGTCAACTTAACGTCAAACCCCATCACAGACTGCTATGTGGCTATTAAATCTAGATCCCCCCTAGCCCCCCTTAAGAAGGGGGGGAAAAGAGTCTTTTCAAAGTCCCCCTTCTTAAGGGGGATTTAGGGGGATCTAGACTTAGCGTAAAAACGAGATTTCCCAAGGGTTTCAGGCTTAAGTTGACACTAATGGTTCTTAACCCTATCCGTACAAATTAAAAACCTTGGCTAAACAGCGACTAGACACATTATTGGTCAGCCTAGATTTGTGCAGTTCCAGACAGCAAGCTCAGGCCTTGATTCGGACTGGGAAAGTCTCGATCAACCAACAGGTAGTTGACAAACCGGGCACTGAGGTTGACATTGCAGCAAAAATTCAGATTAAAGAGCGATCGCGCTATGTTTCCAGAGGCGGCGACAAATTAGCCAAAGCTTTAGAAGTTTTTGCGATTCCCGTTGCAGGCAGAATTTGTCTCGACGGCGGCATTTCCACAGGGGGTTTTACCGACTGTCTGCTGCAAGCCGGCGCCTCCCTAGTCTACGGCGTAGATGTTGGCTACGGTCAAGCAGATTGGGGCTTGCGGAACGATCCGAGGGTAATTTTGAAAGAACGCACCAATTTGCGGTACATGACTGTTACTGAGCTTTACGGCGACTCTGCGCGAGCAGATTTGGCGGTAGTAGATGTGTCGTTTATTTCCCTGGATAAGATTTTACCGGCACTGTGGGAATTGTTGGTACCACCGCGAGAAGCGGTGTTGTTGGTAAAGCCGCAGTTTGAGGTAGGGCGCGAGAGAGTCGGGAAAAAAGGCGTAGTGCGAGACTCAGCAACTCAAGCTGATGCGATTTTTCAAGTGTGGAAGGCAGCCACAGCTTTAGGATGGCAGCAACGCGGCTTAACGTGGTCGCCTTTACTTGGCCCGGCCGGTAATATCGAGTATCTTTTATGGTTGGGGATCGATCGCGAACAAGAACCAGACCAGAGGGCGATCGAAGAGGGTGTTGTGAAAGAACGGATCGCACAAGTCACCAAAGCGGCCGCGCGCGAACTTGTTGATCGACTGTAGATTTTAGATTTTAGATTTTAGGTTTGTTCCAGTATCTCAAGCTAATCAATGTTAAAAGTCAGATTTGGAGTTCCACATTAATGTAAAATTTCAAGTTATTTTGTCAATCGGACTCCTCAACTTTCACAAGAGTGAATAATTCCATGCAATCATTCAAACAAGCCGGTTCGATTTTATTGTACGTTCTAGGTGGCATCGGGTATGTGGGGATTGTAGCTACTATTGTAGGCGTTTCAATTCTCATCAAGTGGGCAGCTCTGCTACTAGCAGACAAATTATTATATACAATTCTGATTATCGGCGATTTGTTGAGGGGTATCGAAATTATTGAACTGTTAAATATATTGGTATTTGCTTTTATCGGTATGGGAGTGGGTGTGGCGACCAGGCTTTTACACCCTCAATACGGTCGCAAAATTAGTGCGGCTTTGTTGATAGTTATAGTTCCCTTAGTTTTCATGATTACGCCAGCCATTCGATATAATTCTTGGCTGGAAAAAGTGCAAGAATCGGATAAATTATCACCTCCGCAAACTGCAACCTTAACTAACTCATTTTTGAAGAGAAAAGTAGGATTGCCTGGTTTTATCGGTTATTACGTATATACTGGTCAGTTTCCGGTTATTCCGACGAAACAATCGGAGATGAAAGACCTTGACAGTTTTGAAAAAAAAGTTAATTCCAGATTTGTACAGTTTACAGGTATTGCTCCGACTATTGTTTCTTGGTCAATGCGGGTTTGTTTTTGGCTGATTAGAATATTTTACTTTTCTATAGCGGTAATTGCGACGATCGCTCATTTTAGGGAAGGTGTGAGAATCGCGAGACGGTAATACGATTTTCGATTAAAGAATTGGGAACCACTGATGACTATCGTGGTTTGGAACACGGGCCTAAAGTTGCATTTTTTTTGACAATTGTATAAGAATAAAAGCAGTAGGGTGCGTCAGATGCTCGCTCTTCGATTATTAAGAAATAACCCTATGCTGACGCACCCTACTCAACTACTACGGCAATTTTTCATTGCCAATTTTGAACTCTTGCTGCAAGCGAGCGATAATTGTATTACGCTCGATGGTGGCGAGAATTTCTTGAATTACCGTATCTTGTCCCAGCGGGCCCCAGGTGCAGCCTTTTTCTAAATAAACTTGGGCGGCGCGACCGACAGCGTAGGTTCCGTAAGCTGCTAAACTAGCTTGAGTGACAGCGACTCCCGCAAAAGTAGAAAAGCCGATGTGCGGGGCCGCTGCGGCCGCAGTTTTGCCGAATCCCAACAGAAAACTGCTACCCAATTCTCCCAAAAGTACGCCACCAGCGCTGGAGAAAATAGTCTGCCAAAGTTTCCCCGCTTCGTAACCAGTCATAGGTAAGCCGTAAAGTCTGGATAAAGAGCGAATTAAGGCTAAATCGGCGACAGTTGCTCCCATTACATCCAAGAATGCCACGGGATTTAAACCGACAGCCAAAGCTTTATATTTTGCAAATTGCCAAATTAAATCTTCGGCTTCTGTTTGTCGCAATTTGAGAACTTGACGGGCAATATTTGCTTCGGCATCTCTAGCTTCAACTAAAGCATTTAGAGCGAGGAGCGATCGACCTTCTCTGTTAAGAATTGTGAGAATTTTATGTTTGAGTTCGTCTATCTGCGCGGGCGGCGACTCCCATTCGTTAGTTACTCTTCCGTCAGACCATTCCACGCGCACTTGCACCGGCGCGGGTTCGGCGGCTACCATGACTATTTCTAAAGATTTGGCAGTTTTAAGCGGTGATTGTGTAGTAGATTTATGGGAGGAGTTGTTTGGGCGATCGGACAAATTTTCGCTATCTGTTTCCTCTGTTACCGAAGCGGCTGCTGCTAACTGTTCAGAATTTCCCAGCGCTTGCAAACTTTGGTAAATAGCTTTTCTGTCTAATTCTGGATAAAGGTCAATTTTATTAAAAACTAAAATCAGCGGTTTTTGAGCTGTTTGCAATTCGCACAGTGCTTGATATTCTGTGCGCGTGATATCGCCTGCAACGACAAACAGAATTAAGTCTGCTTGGCGAGTTACTTGTTTCGCCATTTCGCCGCGCACTTCGCCGCCAACTTCATCAAGTCCGGGAGTATCAATTAATTCTACTTGGATTTTTTCTTTGTCTTCTGTGGTGGGAAGATAAGGAATCGTCCAACGCACGGAACGCGGCCACTGAGTTACGCCGTTGAGAGGACCTGTTTGCAGAATTTTTTGACCTAAAAGCGCGTTTAATACGGCTGATTTGCCACGGCTGACTAGGCCAAATGTAGCAATGCGAATGACGTTGTAGTCGAGTTTTTCTGAGGTGGAAGTTAAAATATCTAACTGCTTTTGCAGCGTTGCTTCTAATTCTGTATTATTCGAGTTTTTTTTGCCTTGGCGCAGGTGGGAATAGCGCGCCAGGGACTCGCGCAAACTGGCACGGGCTAGGGATAATCGATTTTCTTGAGGGGAATTGTCAGCCATTGGCGATCGGCTTTTTTAAGCAGGTATAATTTAGCGTTGAATTATAAATCCTATTTCTTATTTTAATACAATTTTTTATAAATTTATAACTTTTTATTTGGGAATTAGGTAGGGATACGGTACTGCCGTGTCCTGATGGATATTTTGGGCTAGCGACGGGATTTAATATCAGATATCCTAGGCGATCGACCAAATTTAATATCGGATGCTGGACTAATTTTAATTTGTCGCTGAATTAAGGGTTTCTTAATGGGCTGGGGCTAGGACACGGCAGTACCGTGTCCCTACGGATATCATGGGCTATCGATCGAATTTAGCATCTGATGCTGGACTACTTCTAATTGGCTACCGACTTAACGGTTTCGGGCCCAGATACCTGAGATGAAAGGCGACTCGCCACTTGATTGACGAAAGATTGCAAGAAGGAAACTTGCTGATTTTGCGTAAATACTGCTTGCAAAGTTTTAGTCAACTGGGCGAGATTGAAAATGCCTTTGGCAGCATTTTCCAATTCTTGACTTTGGAAATATTCAATTAAACTCAGTCCTGCTATTCGGGTAAAATATGCTGCACTAATTCCCTGCACCGCGCCTCCTGCTACATAGGTGACGGCATTGCTTTTCAGCAGTCCAGTAATAGTTTGGGTAGACAGTTCTACTAATCCCAATTTGAACATTTGATTAGCCAAAGTACCCGCTACTGTCTTAGCTTGGTCTAAGGAAAACTGTTGCTTGTAGATAGCGCCGAGATCGATTACGAGTTGGGTGCTGATGGCAGTTGTTGCTAGCAAGTCTAAAGCCGGAACCGGATTAGCAAACACGGTGGCGGCGGCGATGTACTGATATTGTTCGATAATGGGAATTGCCCGATCGCGCCTGACTGCATTTAAGAAGGTTTTCGCCTCTAACTTGATACTTGCAGCCTCGCGCACTGCACTCGCCCAGACCAACTGTTGCCGTTCTTCCGTTAAGATTTTAGTCAATCTTTCCGTCAGCGCGTCGAGTTGAGAGACTTGATTTTCGATCCGTTCTTTAAATGTGCCGTCCGCTTGGTGCTGGCGCACTTTAATAGAATTGGGAGAAGCTGCGATCGCAATTATATCTTCAGTTCCCAATATTCCTTGCATTTTCTGCTGCAAAGAATGCAAAACCTGCGACTGCTGTTCTGGTAAATATTGGTCTAGTTTGTTCCAGACTAGCAGCACGCGCTGACCTGCGGCAGCTAGCTGAGATAATGTTTTAAATTCGGAATCTGTGATGTCGCCCGCTGTCACAAACAGCACTAAATCACCGCCGATTTTGGCATCGGTATTTGTATTAGCAAATAGCGGTGCTGTTTCTGGAAAACTCAGCTTTTGTGGGTGTTGAGATGCCCAATTAGAATTTAAAACTTGAATTAAGGCAGTTTTGCCAACAGCTTTGCCACCAGTGACGGTAATCCGCAAATCTTGTCTGTCTAATTCCGCTCTGAGCCGATCGAGCTTTGCTGTTAGATTAGCAGGATCGGCCGAGTTTTGAGCTTCTGAAGCCAGCAATTTAATGGCGGCTTCGGAAGTCGCGATCGCTTTTTCGGCTGCTTCTCGGTTCGCCAAGGGTTGCGGGAGTGCGAGTTCGAGTTTGGGGGATTGTTGCTTCCACCACCAATACCCCGCACCGGCAGCCGCCAAGCCGATGAGTGCCGTTTCGCCCATTTCTGAACCCGAATGCTGTAGAGTTTCTAACAGCCACAGCGCTGCTGAAAGTCCTATTCCGCCTATTAAAATCGGTCGCCGCAAGTTAAGTGTCATTTTTCCCTTCCTGTGGGTATTGTCGCCAAGCTTAACATTCGCCGGCTTGGCCTCCCTCCCTATATTCCATCGTACCTCTGCGGCATCAAAATTGGCAGGCGGGCGAGCCGACTTTTTACGATCGGGATTTGCGGCCCCGGCGACAATCAACTTTTTCCACTTCTACAAACGGGGAATAGGGGACAGAAGTCCTCACTACAAACCCATAGATTTTTACAGGATTTTGCCAATATAATAGTTGATTTTTTCTCTATGTTGGTAATGCTTGAGATTGTGATTCAAAAATATCAATTATTTGTTTGGGAATTGCTCGCGGTCGCATGGTGGTAACTTCAACCCAAACCCAAAGCGCCTCGGCTTTTAACAATATTTCGTCACTTCCCAGTAAGCGAATTTCGTAGCGGCGGACGGCGCGCGGGCCGCGCAGTTGTTCGATCCAAGTTGATATCTCCAATCGATCACCCGCGGCTGCCGATCGCAAATAGTCAATCTCTATCCGCCGCATTACAAAAACGCCGCCCAATTCCCGGTAGCGATCCAGTGTAAATCCCAAGTGTTCTAAATGTTCGATCGCAGCGTGTTCTAAATAATGCTGGTAGACAGCATTATTTACGTGACCGAGGGCGTCCATTTCGTAATGGCGCACTCTAATTTGTGTAGTAAATGGTGTCAATTTCTCACCTTTCCACTTGTTGCGGTATTTTGTAGTTCCGAGTGCGATCGCACTCTGGGTCGATACTCGCTCGGAACTGATTGCAAGTTACACTAATCATAGTTGAAACGCCACTACTTCCAGGTTAATATTAGTCCTGGAAGCACCGCCGATGAGCACCTTGGTTTTTTAACCACAATACACTGGCTTAAAACCCTCAGTCTCGGTTAACCCAGTTTCGTGGTTCTGAATGCGTCCCGGACTAAACCTTTGAGAAATCGGACGGGTAATTGTTTAGTCTCCCAGACAAATTCCTAAACCGCGAGCCGTTTTAACTAGAGTACCATTGAAGTCTACAGGTCGGTATTTGGCGATCGCATCTTCCAGAGGAACGCTCACAACTTCCCGCTTTTGCCAAGATACCATGCAGTCGTATTTCTCTTCGGCAATTAAATCAACTGCTGCGATGCCAAAAGCAGAAGCAATTAACCTTTCTAGCGATGAAGGAGTTCCTCCGCGTTGAATATGTCCTAAAACAGTGACGCGAGTTTCGGCACCGCTGCAGTCAGAAATTGTATCAGCTAAATACTGACCAATTCCGCCTAATCGACTTTGACCTAAGCGATTTGTGTGC
Source organism: Microcoleus sp. S13C4 (assembly GCF_036700865.1). Lineage (NCBI taxonomy): Bacteria > Bacillati > Cyanobacteriota > Cyanophyceae > Oscillatoriales > Microcoleaceae > Microcoleus > Microcoleus sp. S13C4. The sequence continues at coordinate 10,857 of NZ_JAUBPS010000061.1, read as the reverse complement.
ATTACTAACTCGCCTTCTTCAGTGCGAACTGCCTCCGCTACTATAATTAAACAGTAGTTTTTTCCCCGGTCTTGGCGTTCTTGGATTTGGGCACAGATTTGGGAAATTTTGTAAGGGATTTCGGGAATCAGAATTATATCAGCTCCCCCAGCAATTCCGGCACTGATCGCAATATGTCCAGCGTCGCGTCCCATGACTTCAACAATCATGACGCGACTGTGACTGGCCGCAGTAAAATGCAAGCGATCGAGTGCTTCAGTGGCAATATTGACAGCAGTATCAAAGCCGATGGAACGCTCGGTAATTCCGACATCATTATCAATAGTTTTAGGAATAGCAACTAAATTCAAATTACCTTGTTGAGCAATCTTCCTGAGAATGGCAAGACTACCGTCGCCACCAATGCCAATTAAAGCATCCAAACCTAGTTGATGATAGCCTTCGATAATGTCCTCAGCACGATCGCGTAGAGTCCCATCCGGCATCGGGAAAGCAAAAGGGTTGCCCGTATTTGTCGTGCCTAGCATCGTACCGCCAATGGTGAGCCACGAGTCTACTTTCTCAATATCCAAGGGAATTGCTTCAGGGGGACGACTCATCAATCCGTTGGTGGCTTGACGAATCCCCATCACTTTCCAATTGTAAGTTCCCGTTGCGCGGTAGACAACGGCTCGAATAACTGCGTTTAAGCCTGCACAGTCACCCCCGCTAGTGAGGATACCGATACATTTTTGTTCTCCCATAATTAATGCCCGACTTTTGTTCTGAAGAACATGAGTTGATATTTTTAGATCGCGATCGTTCAATCCTGATTTTCGACGTAAATAGGTAGGCGGAAATAAACTTTACTCTGTAACAGAATGTAAAGCTATCATAACTTTTGTGATAGCTTTCATAAGAGATCGCTCCTTTGGGGAGGGTTTCACTCGTTTTTGACTATTTATGTATTTTCCAGCTTCATCGATCTAATTGAGTGGCTCATCTCTGACGCACCCTACAAGTTCGATCGCCAATTAAGTAGCATCGCCAATCACCGTCTCCAACAAAGCATCAATTTTACTTCGGATTGAGGCGTTTAGAAACTTGGTTAATTATACCGCTGAGAATAGCACCGCCCATAAGAATTCCCAGGGCGGGATTAAATACGGGCTGCCAGAGACTGTACCACAAATCAAAACCGAGATTCACCCCGGTCGATCGACCAGCTACTGCGATGACAAACCACCCAAAAATGGCAAAGACGAAAAACACATCAGCTACTAAAAGCAAATTAAGCAAGTTAAGAAATTTATCTTTCATTGTCGAGGGTTCCTTTTGAGTGTATATGTGTCAACTTGTGGCAAGCAGTTGGTAAGGGAGCAGATTGATAGCTGCAACTGGCGATCGAATAAAGATAAAATATCATTCAATTGTTTTCGCGCACAGGCTGTCAAAATATGGTTCGCTATACACTTCCTCAAAGCCCCGAAATTATTTTAACTGTCAAAGGGAAAGATTCAGCCAAAGCCCGTGAAGAAGCGATGGATCGGCTGATGGATCTCATGGATGAGGGCAAGCTGCCTACGGAACTCGTGGAGGGTTTTGGGCCCAAGCAGTTTGTTGAAGTTAAGGATATCGAAGATGCTGCGTCTGACGGCGAGGATGCGATTACGGAAGCCGTCCAGATCTTGAGCAATTTGGCAAGTCTCAAATTGAAAGTCATGGAATCCCGCGAAGAAGCACTCAAAATCCGGGCGGCGATCGACATTTTGTTTACAGATGAGGCTGTGACTGCCGAGGAAATTGGTCGTTTGAAAGATGGTTTCAAGGTTCTCAAAAACTTCGCTCAAGCTAATGTCCGCTATCGAGAAGCTAGAAGTAAAGCCGAAGAAGCGCGGGCAATTCTCGACGAAGCTTTGCAATCTGTCGAACCGGAAAACAAGGCGCAGAAATCCGCGAAATAGTAGCAGGTTACGTTAAAACCTATTTCTGTCATTGCGATCCGAAGGGAAGCAATCGCCTAGGTTTGCGATTGCTTCGTTTCTTTATTCGGACATACAATAACTTTGCTGCCGGATATAATATTAATTTTATCCACATTGAAATCAGGAAAAAATTGTGAGCCAACAAACAGGAATTGTCAGAAACTCGATGTCAGGCAGCTTGCTGCTGGCTAAACAGTTAGGTTTTGAACCAAAAACTGTGATTGATGTCGGTGCTGCCTTGGGAACTTTTAACCTTTACGAGACTTTCCCCAATTCGCGACATTTGCTAATTGAACCCATCGCCGAAAATGAACCTTATCTCGCCAAAATTTGCCGCAAGCTCAAAAGTGCAGAATACATTATCGCTGCGGCGAGCAAAGAAGCGGGAGTTTTCACGCTTAACGTCAGTCCCTCTATGTTGCATTCTGCAATTTCTGAAAATCGCGTTACTGACAGCAGCAATCCTTATTTGAGAAACATACCAGCAATTACCCTGGATGGAATATGTAGGGAAAGGAATTTGCCAGGCCCGTATTTAATTAAAGTTGATGTAGACGGACAGGAAGTAGATGTTTTAGCGGGAGCAACTGAGATTTTGCAGCAGACTGAATATGTAATTGTAGAAGTTACTTTGTTCGGTCAGATGTATGATGTAATGAGTTTTATGAAGTCCCAAGGATTCGCAGCTTACGATATTGTTGATTTGTCATATCGCCCGATTGATAAAGCTTTGTGGCAAGTTGACATGGCTTTTGTGAAGGAATCCGGTCACTTCCGAAGAGAGAGGGGTTTCGCGACAGGAGAGCAGGATATCGAAGCACTTAACTCGCATCTCCAAGCTTATCGGGAAAGTTTAATCCAATACATTGACACTCATTACAGCGGCCCAGTAGAGCCGGAACCACAGGTTACTCAAGCTGTTTTGGGCGAAGATTATGTCATCATTTAACTCCAGTTGTTTCCATCTGATACTAAATCCGGGTCGCACTTCGCACGCTTATTTAATTAATCCTCAACATCTAAAAAACTGGTTTTCTAAATGCTGCTATTGCCGTCTATAAGCTGGCAATCTGCTGTAAATTGGCTTTCATTGGATATCAGAAAGTGGGAATGTCCTAATGCGGGCCTCACCAGGATAGAAACATCAATGCAGCTAAAAAACATTAGAGATCAAGGTTTACGAATTTGAGGTGTAGGGCAACCTTCGTAGCTTCTGGAGGTAGAGTAAGACCAAGTAAAGGCACTGCTTTTACTTGGCATCAAGCTGTCAAGGAAGAATTCCCCGTCAAGCTACGCTGTGACGGGGGAGGGTCAACTACCGCAATTAATCCCAAGGCGCTTTTGTTGTGAATCGTTGAGTTGCTGTCAACCATTAACCAGTGGAGGGGGTCAATTCTATTTCTTTAGCCCAAGGTATTGCTGCCAAAATATAGTAGATGTCATTTCCTTTGAAGCACTTTTCCATTGTGTACTTACGGATGACCATTCATTAATACCTTCAGCAGCAACTTTAAACCACCTAGTCAAAAGGTTAGTACCAGCTAATTTATCTACCTCGTTTTGGTTATTATAGCTTTTACTAAGCTTTACAATGCTCATGTGAAAGGTTTCTGGATCACAATTTTTGATAAAATCTGGACCTTTTAGATAGTCTTCAAAAGCTTTTACAACCATCTCTACATGATTATAATCAAATTTTGCTAAAGCCTGAAGTATTACTTTTGTCAAATGCTCAACTGCATCCATATATTCTGGAGAATAATGGATGGAATAAGCTATTAAATCATTGCGGATATAATAATAATTTTCCCAATTTACATTCTTGGCCGCCGCTGGTTGATGCCACACCGCCATTGATGGAAAAGCTACAATGTTATTGCCCAACTCTTTTATTCTTAAACCAAACTCTACATCATCTATTTTGATAAATAAAGGCAGCGGTAATTTAGTTTGTTCAACAAGTTCCTTAGAAAAAGAGAAAAACCAAAATCCGCCATAGTCTACATCTTCTTCCTTGAGCAACCTGTTGAGAGAATTAGAATCTCGTAAATCGATATTATAATTTAAAGCAATTAATGCCCCAGGCCCAAATCCTCTAGTTTTAGAATAGGCGTTGTACGATGCTCCTGCTTCATACAACATATACTTTTTTTGTAAATTTAGCAGTCCACCCGCTACAGCAAAATCAGAATTGGCGTATTCATACAAAGGAAATAATTTATAAATACATTCACTTTCTAACTCTATATCATCATCCATAAGCAAAAAGTGAGAATATTTTTCTTCCTCTAAAGCTTCGACCAACCCTCTGGTAAAGCCCCCGCTTCCACCAGCATTTATATTAGGAACTAGCCTCAGTTTTGGCTTTCCGAAATCAGCTTCATCTAAAGTTCTACCATTATCAACAACGAATACTTTAAAGTCCTTGGTTTCGAGTAATTCATCTTGAAAAATTGCAGTTAATGTATTTTGTATGAAGTCCTCTTTTTTAAAGGTGCAAATTACAATCCCCAAGGATGCTTCTCTAGTTTTACTTTGATCGGTTGCTATCCATGCCCCTTTAAATGCACCCTGTTCACTAGAACAAGTTATTTCAAAATATATTCTGCCCGCTTTTTTACCTTGAAGGAGATTTATTGGTGAGATTTTTACAGGGTCAGAGAATTGACATTTCTCAAAGCTCTGTTCAGAAATTATTTCTTTGTTTTTTTGTCCATCAAATTCTCGGTAAACAGAAACTTTAAAATCGCCTTCAAGTTTCAGCACATAGTAGATAGAGCTAAGAGTTGTATATTGAGTATAAAATCTCTCGTAAAACGAATTAAAGTAAGAATTTGAGGAGACAACACCACCCTGAGATAAAACAACTTTTTTGTCATCTTCCTGGTAGTTTATAGATGCAGATTCATTACACCGTATATATACATCCGAGCTCTCGGCTGATTTTGGTAGCTTAATTCCAGCTAATATATTCATGTAATATCTACCTCTTATTCTAGCAAACTTAGTTATTTTATTTGACTGATGTTAAACAGTCTTAGCTTAAGAGTAATTTGTGGATAGGTTCTAGTACCTCCCCCTTTAGGCATAACTCCTATGACATTTTTTTAAGTCGTGGATAAAGAGATTGATATCGAAACCAAGCCTCTTCTAGGATTGGATCAACTGATTGGGGAGTGGCAGCAAGCATTGGTGTGGCTGCCAGTTTGATGGTGTCATTAGCATCTGCGTATACGCCAATTCCGATACCCGCTAGTAGAGCAGCACCACGTCCGGAAGCCGCAGCAACTGTAGTTGCATAGAGGGGTATTCTCAATACATCGGTCAGTAATTGTTTCCAAGGCATTTCTGCAGTTCCACCGCCTGCTAAACGCAGTTCTGTCGCTTTAAAACCTGTTGCTTCAAGTGCTTCAAAACCTTGTCGCAAAGCAAAAGCCACTCCCTCTAAAGCCGCCCTCATCAAGTGCGCCTGTGTGTGATGAAGTCCCAGCCCCACCCATGCCCCACGTATATATGGATCAAGGTGTGGAGTTCGCTCACCCGTGAGGTAGGGCAAAAATGTCAACCCTTCACACCCTGGGGGAACAGAAAACGCTTTAGTATAGACTTCCTGCCAGCTCAAACCGAGGATACCTCGCACCCACTCAAGCGCTAGCCCCGCATTTTGCATTGCAGCAAGGGTGTACCACTGGTTAGGTATGGCGGAGCGATATAGATGTGTACGACCATGACGATCGATAATTGGTTGCGATCGAGGTGTAATGATTTGAGCGCCTGTGCCGATTGTTAGTTGAACCAAACCAGGCTCTAGTAGTCCGTTGCCAAGTGCCGCCGCTGCGGTATCCGCAGCACCAGCGATAACGGGTAAGCCAACTCTTAAGCCAAGATGCTCTGAAGCAATAGTTGTTAGATAACCTGCGATCGCACTAGAGGGGATAATTTTTGGTAACCAATCACCACGTAGATTCAGCGCTGAGATTGCATCCTCTGCCCAGTTGTCCGACACAACATCGTAAAGCAAAGTACCGCTAGCATCAGATGGTTCGGTTGCGACTTCTCCAGTCAGCCGTAACCGCAGCCAATCTTTTGGCTGAAGTGCCCAACGCGCTTCGGTGTAGACAGTAGCCTCGTGTTCTCGTAGCCACAACAAAGTGGGGCCCGCCATTCCAGCCGTAATCGGGTTGCCCAATCGCTCTCGAATAGCGGCATCGAGCGCATGATAAGTGTTCAGCGTGGCACTAGAGCGAGTATCTGCCCAGAGGATAGCAGGACGCAGAGGCTGACCCGACTCCGAAGCTAGGACAACACCGTGCATTTGCCCTGAAAGTGCGATCGCCTGTACTTGGTCAGCGTGATTTCCCACTGCCTTCCTAACAGCCGAGGCAACCGCTAACCACCAATCCCCTGGCTCCGACTCAGCCCATCCAGGTTGGGGTGCATGAACAGGATAGGAGCTTGATGCTTCACCTATAGTGGTTCCGTCTGTCGCTAGGAGCAATGCCTTAGCAGAGCCTGTTCCTAAATCTATACCAAGCAGCATTAGGCTAATCCTCAAATCATTTAGTGTCTTAGCAAACGGGCGATCGCTTTTACCAATTCATCAGGTTCAACAGGCTTGGAGATATGGATCTGAAATCCGGCAGCTAAGGCTTGCTGCTGATTGATTTCTCCAGCATAGGCAGTAAGTGCGATCGCAGGAATCAGGCCTCCCTGTTGGGGTGACCACTTTCTAATTTGCCGAATCAGGGCATAACCATCGATCTCTGGCATCCCAATGTCACATAACAGCAGATCGGGGATAGATTGATTCAGCAGGGCCAACGCCTGTGCACCGGAAGCGGCTGTCGTAACTTGTGCGCCAGATTGCATCAGGGTGAATGCTGCCAACTCCCGCATATCTGCATCGTCGTCTACAACCAAGACATGAATACCTGTTAAGTCTGCCGCACTATCTGGGTGTCTGTCCTCAGAAGAGGGTTCTGGCTCGACAATGTTTAACGGTAGCCGGATGGTAAATGTAGCCCCTAAGTTTTGTCCTAAGCTGTCTGCTCGAACCGTTCCTCCATGCAGTTCGGTAAGATGGCGAACGATCGCCAGCCCCAATCCCAATCCGCCGAATTGTCGGGTTATTGTGCCATCTTCTTGACGGAAATAGTCAAACACATGGGGTAAGAAGTCTCGTGTGATGCCTTTTCCAGTATCTTTGACTTGAATCTGAGCATACATACCAACCTGCTCTAGTTGCACCTCGATTCGTCCTCCGGCGGGGGTGAATTTCACGGCATTGGAAAGGAGGTTCCAGACTACCTGTTGAAGGCGATTTGTATCACCTGAAACCGTTCCTGAAATAGGATTAAATGTGGTCTGGATTTGAATTTGTTTGGCTTCGGCTGCCAGTTGTACCGTTTCCCGTGCAGCCTCAATCATTGCCGCTAGATTCACAGGAGCGACGTTTAACGTCATTTTTCCTTGCAGAATGCGCGAGACATCCAACAAGTCCTCAATTAATTGAGCTTGCAGCTTGGCATTGCGTTCGATCGTTTCCAGGGCTTGCTGGGTTTTTGTGGTATCTAGTCGCCCAGTTCGTAGCAATTTTGTCCAGCCCAGAATTGGATTGAGAGGCGATCGCAACTCGTGGGACAATACGGCTAAAAATTCGTCTTTAATGCGGTTAGCGGCTTCTGCTTTTGCGCGATCGCGTTGAGCAATCCGGTATAACTGAGCATTGTCGATCGCCAAAGAAGCACGACGAGCCAATTCCTCTGCCAGTCCCAAATCTTTCGGCGTGTACTGTCGTCCAGATTCGGCTGAAACAAAGGAGATGACCCCTAGAATTCGTGCCTGAGTTCGTAGTGGCACCGTCATTACAGATCTGAATCCAACCTGCCGCAGCATCTCTAAATGCTCTGAGTCACGCGCTGCCTGTACCAATAGTTCATCGGGAATCTCCGGCACTAAATCAGGTTGTCCAGTTCGCAGCGTAAATGCAGCACCGCGAGCGCCATCCGGGTTCAGAGGATAATTGTCTCTAATCTGATACGCCCATTTCAGTTTGGCAGGGTCGATGTGAGCAACCGCAATCGGCTCGATCAAACCATTTTCCTCAACGATGTGAACCGTACACCAGTCCGCTAATTCCGGTACTGTAAGCTGCGCGACTCGCTCTAGAGTCGTTTGATAATCGAGTGAGGATGCAAGCACTGCACTTGCTTCAGAGAGAAAGCGTTGTGCACGTTCTAAATGCACCTGTTCCGTCACATCTACCACATAGACTAAAACCCCTTCGACCTGACCATTTGAGTTAACAGTTGGAAGATAATAAACGTTGTAGTAGCCGGGACGGCGATCGCTGCGGCCGGGAACATTCACCGCAAAGTTCGGTGAAATGAAGGGATTCCCTGTGGCGTAAATCTGATCAAAGACTTCAACTAATTTGGGCTCGGATTGACCAAAAAGTTCTGGAATTGAATAGCCTAACTGTTGCTCGCGGGTTAATCCATTAATTTCTGCTAATGCTTCGTTGATGGCAATAAATCGCTGGTTTTCATCTAACAGAGCAAGTCCAATGGGTGAGGTTTCAAAGATGGTTTCCAGTTGGCGCTGTGCGGCTTCCGCTTCGGCCCGTGCAATGCGCTCGCGTTCTAACAGTTGTTCTCGTTCTTGTTCTGCTTGCTTGCGCTCCGTCACATCCAGCACCAGCGATAACACCGAAATCATCCGTCCCGATTCGTCCCTGAGACTGGAGTTATACCACTCGCAATGCACAAGGTTGCGCTCTTTCGTGTAATTGCGGTTGTATGACAAAATATGGGGTTCTTCACCAGAGACAAGCCGTTGGCAGACTTCAGCAACCGCTTCCAGGTCTTCCTCAAAGACAAAAGGTATCTCTGTTAAAGATTTGCCTAGAATTTCTTCGGCTTTCCAACCCAAAATCCGCTCTGCACCAGCAGACCACCGAATGATTTGAAAGTCTCGATTCCATTCAACGACTGCCATTGGAGAGTTTTCAACATGGAAGTTGAGCTTTTGTAGGGCTTGACGCAATGCCTCTTCTGCTTGCTTGCGTTCTGTGATATCAATGACAACTCCGATCGAGTGCTTGGGATTTCCCTGAGAATCATAAGTAAACTGTCCTCTGGCTTCAACCCAGTGAATCGAGCCATCTGACCAACGCAGGCGATATTCATGCTGATACTCTTTCTTGTCAGCTATGGCCTGCTGAAATTTCGCCTCAGCTTCTGCTAGGTTATCGGGATGAACATGACTTGCCCAAACCTCATAGTTGGGTTCGCACTCATTCGGTTGAAGACCGAGTACCATGAAGTGTCCTTCTGACCAAAGCAAGGCATCGGTCTGCATATCCCAATCCCACGTTCCCATGCGTCCGACCTTCAGCGCGAGTTGCAGACGCGCTTCACTTTCGCGCAATTCCTCTTCCGCCCGCGATCGCTCCACGGCTAGCCAGGTTTTTTGAGCAATTCGCTCCATCACCGCCACATCTTCCTCCGTCCAGTGGCGAACCGAGACATGGTGCAACACCAACAATGCGACAAATTTCCCCTCTTTCACCAATGGAACACATAGCAGAGACTTGGTTTGGATGGCATCAAAGCCAGCCGCCCCAACTCCGATAGTTCGAGGATCGCGATCGACATCATCCACGACGATTGTTCTGCCTTGCTTTAATTCCGCAATGAGTGTAGGGCCAAACGAATCCAGGTGATGTCTACCCACCACGCTGACTACACCATTGCAATAGTCGCGATCGACAATGACATATTCCTGCGTTGGATCAATTTCACCGTAGGTACAGCGAGTGACACTAAAGTGTTGTCCTGTGGCACAAACCACCTGCCACATAATTTCTTTTGGGTCTTCAATAGTACGAATCGCATCATTCAATTCGATTAGGAATTGCTGAATTTCTTCTTTCTGCTGAAGCTCTTCGAGCAGTTGTTCAATTTGTTGCCTTGCCCGCACCTGGGCTGTCACTTCAATGTTATAAATCAACACACCTTGAATGATTCCCTCAGCATCCCGCCAAGCTGCAAAGATGCAGTGGAAAAATGCTTCTTCCAACACTCCATCGCCGTTCCGATCCCAGTAAGTAGGCGATTCATTCACAATGAACGTTTCTCCCGTCCGGTAAACACGATCAAGCCCTTCAAAGTAAATTTGTCCCTCTATCTCCGGGAAAACGTCCCGTATAGATTTCCCGATAATGTCTGGAGTGCGCCCAGTCCCTTGCAGGTAGGTGGGATTGGCAAATTCATACACAAGATCGGCACCTTTAACAATGCCAATCATGGCAGGCAATTGCATCAGGATGTCATGCAACCGCTGGCGTTCGGTTTCTGCTTCGAGTCGGGCAGATTGTTCTAGTTTTAAAAGGCGATCGCGCTCTGCTTCGATCTGTTTGCGTTCCGTGATGTCAACCGAAACGCCAATCATACGAACTCCCCGTCTGCTTTCATCCAGATAAACTCGTCCCTGACTGTTGATCCAACGCACAACTCCGTCCGGACTAATTACCCGATACTCCTGCAGGTATGACTGTTCTCCCGCAATTGCTCCTTGAGCCGCTTGGATCACCCGTTGTCGATCGTCTGCATGAATGAGCGCAAAAAAGTCTTCTCCCGTGCCTTCTTGAAGACCCCAAACTTCTAGAGCATTAGCAGAACACAGGACCTGATTGGTCGGCAAATCCATATCCCAGACAACCATCTGAGTCGCCGTTAATGCCAATCGCAGGCGTTCTTCGCTCTCTCGTAAGGCCTGTTCAACTTGTTTGTAATCCGTTACATCACGAGCAATACTCAGTAGACCTCTTGCGAAAGTGCGCTCGTTCTAGGTAAAATAAAAGAAAAAATTAGATTAATAATATGAATTACGA
>NZ_JAUBPS010000060.1:0-36653 GCF_036700865.1 Microcoleus sp. S13C4 | reverse complement strand
GCCGTGTGCCGGGAAATTGGCAAGCACGGTTCCGAATGGGAGGGAGAAGATGGTAACATCTTCTCTCGACCCTAACTCCACTTCATAAGAAGTTTCATCAATCTGAATCCGATAATTTTTTGACGCAATCACAGTAACACTCCTTTACTAATTGCGAGAATGACTAGCAATTGCTAGCTCGCAATTAGTAATATTACATAAGTGACTTAAAATTGCAAGGTAGCAATGGGAGAGGGAGGATGGCTAAGGTAGAGTTCGATGTAGAGTCCTTTTACGCAGCGTTAGACAGTCAGCGACAGTCGCAGCGCCTAACGTGGAAGCAGGTAGCGGCACAGTCTGAGGTAAGCGCGTCCACTTTGACCCGTATGGCTCAAGGAAGGAGACCTGATGTGGATAGTCTGGCAGCACTGCTAAAATGGTCGGGATTGCAGGCTGAGTCCTTTGTCAAAGGAGCTCGGGATGTTCGGACTGAATCAGACCCGCTTACTCAAATTACTGCGTACTTGCGGGCCGATCGCAATCTCACGCCAGAAGGAGCAGCAGCTCTCGAAGCTATTCTCAAAGCAGGTTACGAGCGTCTACGCAAGGATCGAATAGATTGATGAAACAGCAGTTACGCCGCGGGTTCAAATCTGAAGCGGATGCTTATGCTCGGAAATATAGAAAGGAACTGAGTCTCAGACCTCATGACCCCCTTTGTCCTTGGAGATTGGCCCAACACTTAGAAATCCCCGTAGATCCCCTATCGGCTTACACCGAAATACAAGAAGCGGTTGCCCATTTTATGGAACAGGCTCGGGAAAGCTTTTCGGCTGTCACCATCATTGACGGCGACCGACGGCGTATCATCCACAACGATTCGCACGATCTCCTCCGACAGGCTTCAAATATCGCTCACGAACTCGGTCACAGCATTCTCGGTCATATCGCGCGTCCTGTACTCGATAAGCACGGCTGCCGCCACTTCGACGTGGAACAGGAGGATGAAGCGAATTGGTTAGGGCCAGCGCTGCTTATTTCAAAAGAAGCAGCCTTTCACATCGCTAAAACTAAGATGAGCGTGGTGGAAGCAAGTAGGGTTTATCTGGTTAGCGAGCAAGTCATCACCATGCGCCTCAATATGAGTGGAGCGCGCAAGATATTTACCAAGTAATTGACAAAAATGAAAGACTTATTCCCCGGCTATTATTCCCCATCTGACGAAGATTTTTTGGAGCTTTGGCAAAAGTGCATCTTTATTTTTGATACTAATGTTATTTTAGATTTTTATTAACATCGTAATGAAACACACGAAGATTTTTTTAAAGTTTTAGACGCTATAAATTTTAAAGTTTTAGACGCTATAAAAGATCGTTTGTGGATTCCTCATCAAATTGCACTTGAATATCATGAAAATAGAATTAACAGGATAAAACAAGCAGAGTCCAATTTTACTACGGCTAAGAAGTTATTAGACCAAACCACAGAAACTCTTTCCCAAAATTTCAACTCCCAATGTTTTCCTCCCGAAGTTGTCCAAGAAATGAGAGAAAATGTAAAAAAAGTCTTTGATACTTTTTGGGATAAATTAGCATCTTGCAGAGAGGAGCTAATTCAAATAAGGGGTATTTCCAGAGATTCAGCCCCCTAAACCACTTTGACTATCTGGTTCCGATCGCTCCCAATCCCTATTCCTCGCCTCTATCCGATCTAGCTGCTCTGCCACAACTGCCCAAAAGTCAATATCTTCAGGGGAAATCCCCTGAGCTAAAACCAATTTTTCTCCGCGAACTTTGATTAACTCCCCTCGGACAGAAACAGTCAGAGAAGACACCGAAACCCCTTCAGACTCTCCCACGATCAGATCGTACAAATCTCCTACCCGAATGCGGGTGTACTCATCAGTTTCTTCCACGCGATCGGGAGCACGATCAAGTAAATACTCAAAAGCTCTTTGAGCCGTTGGCAAAATAGACTCAGCCATTTTTACTTGCTGAATGTCAATTGTGGCTGCTGGCGGTACTGAATCAGCATTCAAATCGCCTGCTGGCGGGTTCGGAATTATCGGCTCTAACCAATTAGAGAATATAGCCAAATCCTCTAAGTTTTCTTTAACAGTTGCACCCAAAACCTCTGCATCGCCATAAGATAGAGCGCTTTGCACTTCACCCTCTAAAGTAATCCGCAGCACGATGTGGCTGTCTCGATCTGAAATCACTCGGATCGCTTCACCCTCCTCTAAAAATGCTGTCCAATCTTCTATAACTTTGCGTTTCCCTAGCTTAAAGTGTTGAGAACTATTTAATAAAGTGCTAGCTAGCAAATTCTCTAGTTCTAAGCGCTTCTCTTCTGGCAGCTTTACTATCTCTTCTTTAAACTGTTCTTGTACTTCCTCTTTAAAACTTGCGCTACCATCCTCCGAGATCCCCAACGAGCGATCGCCCGTTTCATTTTTGCCTCGTCCTGCTAATATTTCAAGCGGGTTTAGTTCAAAAATCACTTGTTCTTCACTTTCATTCTGGTCTTTCAAAATAGCCGAATTGCTAGAAGCAAGAGGTATGGTTAGTTCGCTGGAATTAGAGCGATCGCTCTTTAAATCTTGCTCCTGTATTTCCGCTAAAGTCCCCGCTTCTGTCGAGAGCGAATCAGCTTCATCGCCCTCTGCTTCACTACCCAGCGTCCCAACTTGATTGTCACCATCTGCTTGCGAAAGCCAAACCAGCAAATTTTGTTTTGGTTGCCCATCTTGCCTCTTTGAAGAAGATAATCCTTTAAGCTCGAGAACTCGGCGCTCCCAATCTTTGTTTAATTCGATGAAATTGGCTGCGTTAGTTTTTACCAGACTGATTTGAGCATAGGCATATTTCTCACCTGCCAAGGACAGGGCAAAATCAATAGCAGCAAGGCAGCCGTGATAGAAATCTTGAGTCTCGCCGATGCAGATGCAATCTTTTATAATCGGTTCGCAATCGGTTTCTTTTCCAATTTGTCTTAGTTGAGAAATGGAGCTAGCAGGCAACCTACAAATGGATAGCTTAGAGTCGCCTTCTTCTAAATTTGAACTTAGATGTTGTTGGGGCAAATCATCTCCTCCATCATTGATAAAAGTTGCTATTTTAGCTTCTAAAAGGCTAAGTGTTTGTACCCCGCCTTCTTCATCTATTAACTTGACTGCCCGATCCAATCCTGCAAGCAATCCCTGATAAAAATCTTGGGTTTCTCCAGCTATCGATCGGTCAGTTGCTATCTTCTCAAAAAAAGCTAACCCTATTTGTTTTAGCCTCAAGATATACTCAGGAGAAAATCTCTGCATCGTGCCTAAAAACATAAGCGTGCCACCATCTAAAAGCGCGTCGATCTTTTAGCAATCAACCTATCATGCGCTGTTGTCGTTCTCAGTAAGCCTTCAGTTGTAACTAACTTTAGTTCTCAAGGCACAGAACATTAAAGCGGTACTTGTTGTATCAAAAAGTAGCGATCGCTAAAAAGAGCCGTCAAACAAATTCCTATTGCTATAGCTAGCTGAAATTAGAACAAACAACAGCCGCTCGGATGATAATTTCTGCATCTGAATCGCGTTTGAATAGTCCGCAAGAGTAATTTTGCTGATGACTTTTGAGCTGGAAAATTAGGAGGGACGGCGGATTGAGTTTACAGCCTTTAGCTTTTAGCTTAAATCAGTAACTTTTACTGTTAATAGGAGAACCGCGTTCCCATGCAGTTTGACCATCAACACAGCTCTCGAAAGCCTGCACCCGTCGCCGATCCGCTGCGGCACAGCAGGAGGCACATACTAGCATCCGTCCTATTGCTACTGGACAGCGATCGCACTTTTGCCGACTGGTCTCTCCCCCAACTGCCCCACGTATCAGGGTTTACCTACAAAGGAAATCGCTTTTTGGTAGCAACTCACAAAGAGGCTGAGCAGATAGTTTGGGGGTGGCTCGAGGATAATTTATGGGCAGTAACCAATACTAATGAAGATATGGACTTGCTGCTCCAGCACTTGCAAATTTCCCCATCTCTAGTTGAAGCATTTAATGGACAAGCTGCTATCAATTACCTTCGGACAGTTCATCCTAGAAAATTTTGCAAGCTTCTCTCCCCTGCCATAGCCAATCCCACCCAGTTCGTGCAAGCTCTGTTTGAGAACCGCAGCAGACCGGGACTGGTTAAACGCGCCATTTGTGAGTCAGCCCAGTTCTCGCCTTTGGCTTGGACAGAAGTAGAACGGGCTGGATATCTCATTTACTGCATTGTTAACCAACCAGAGGTACTTCCTGGCTCGCTCAAACTAACAATCAACTATCCTTATCCCTACAAGTCAATGAAAGAGCGAGCTTAGAAGTATTTAGCGTCACCTGCAAGCATTTATACCCGACCACATTGCCGTTGTCTTTTACAGCAACGGCATGGTCACTGTTGCCAATTGCCTTTCCGAGTGGGAAAAAATAAAAAAATTGCTAATGCGCCTTCTGAGATATCACTTTTATATGAGAGTATAACTATAGTTTTTCTACAAAACGGTCTGGGGATAGTGACGGTTCATGCCTAAAGCGCAGACATTCCCACACTTCAACAAGAGTGCAAATATGCTTACAGTTTTAACCGCCGCCTCCTTTTGCACGCAAGATTGGAACTATGGTGGCACGTTACCGGAGGGCAAGTCATGACAAAGATAATCTCGCTGTTCAACCAAGCCGGTGGTGTGGGGAAAACCACGATCGCGCTCAATCTCGGCTACCACCTCTCCAAGCGAGGCCGCAAGGTTCTTCTTATCGATATCGATCCTCAAGGTTCCCTGACGCTCTTCATGGGGGTTGACTCTCAGAATTTGGATAAAACTGTGTTTGATGCCATTGTCAATGAGGAGCCTATGTCCATCCACACGGGCATTCACGGTATGGATTTGGCTCCTACCAACATCAACCTCAGCGCGGCTGAAATTCAACTGGTTAACATGGATTTTCGGGAAGTTCGCCTCAAGGATGCGATCGCCCCAATTCAAGACAACTATGATTTCATCCTCATAGATTGCCCTCCCAGTTTAGGGTTGCTCAGCTACATCAGCTTGGTAGCCGCTACTCACGTCTTAGTCCCCGTTGAGACTCACTACAAAGCCTTTGAGGGCACCAACCTCCTGTTGCAAACAGTAGCGAGAATCAGAAAGAAAGGAAACCGCTCTTTGCAGATAGCTGGTTTTGTTCCCTCCCGCTATGCTGCTGCCAACTCTCAGGACAAGCGGACTCTCAAGGCTATGAGCGAGCAGTTTACGACCTTCGGCCCCGTTTACACTCCCATCCCGCGAATAACTGCTTTCGCGGATGCTTCCGAGAAACAAGTCCCGCTTGCTGTTTACGAACCTAAGAATCCCGTCGTCAAAATATTAGACCAGCTAGCAGCCAAGATGGAGAAACTCAATGTCAAGTAAGAATGACCAGCCCTATAAAGGTAAGGCTAATTTGAGCGTTTTGTTTGGAGATGATGAAGTAGCAGAACCAACGGCAGAAAAACTGCTTTCGATTGAGTCGATAAAGCTTCCATCTTCTCAACCTCGCCGATACTTCGACACCCAAGCTATGCAGGCTTTGGTTCTGTCAGTAAAAACTGATGGAATTCTCCAACCTTTATTAGTCCGTCCTTTGGGAGAGGATAAATACGAGCTAGTAGCAGGCGAAAGGCGGTATAGAGCTGCTAGAGAATTAGGATTAACAGAAGTCCCTGCGATCATTCGGGACTTGACCCAACAGCAAGCTCTGCGCGTCGCATTAGTTGAGAACCTGCAGCGGGAAGACCTCAACCCAGTCGAAGAAACGGAGGGGATATTGCAACTGCTCTCCCATCACCTCGAATACGATCTAGAAGAGGTGGTGCGGCTGCTCTACCGGATGCAAAATGACGTACAGAGGATGAATGATAACGTTATCATTCATCATGAAATGCAAATAGTCGTCAAGGTTTTTAGCGAATTGGGGCGGATGTCATGGGAGTCTTTCGTCAGCAACAGACTGGGACTGCTGAAGCTGCCGAAAGACATTCAAGAATCCCTGCGCCAGGGTCAGATCGAATACACCAAGGCGCGAGCGATCGCCAAAGTTAAAGACGAGCAGGCAAGAAAGTCGCTTCTATTCGCGGCGATCGCTGAAGGTCTATCTTTAACTCAGATTAAACAACGCATCGCGGATTTAAAGGCAGGTACTTCGGGAGAAGAACCGGAAGAAAATCTGAAAACCCAAATAAAGGGAGCTTTAACAAAAGCGAACAAGTCCAAAGCTTGGAGCGATCCAAAGAAGCAGAAGCGCCTCCAAAAACTCCTAACAGAGCTAGAATCTCTCTTAGCTGATTAGAAAAAGTAAGGGCGATAGGGCATCCACCTAATCGCTACAACCGGAGTCTAGACAATAATTTTAGCCATTGAAGGTGATGGTTGTACCCATTCAAAGGCAGAAGTGAGAAGACACTTATGATCAGTTAAATATCCGGCTTCTAGCTTCTGCCTTCATACTTCTGTCTTCGGATGTCTTCTGCGTTTGTTTTGTAAGACTAAGAAGCATTCTTGGTGCAAGTCATTGTACAACCGGACTCCTAAAAACCTATTCAGGACTAGACGCAATTGTCACAATTAATAAGGTGCGTCAGATATCTAAACCCTCAATAATCGTTCGATCGATTTACCTGACGCACCCTACAACTTGATTTTAGTATGCCAGTTGCGTCCAGTCCTGCGATTGTTATTTGGGTTTGTTTCTAGCTTAACGCGCAATCGCGCTGCGTGCAGGGCTTGATATTATTTCTGTGCTGGCTGTTCAGAGGCAAAGTTTAAGTTTTTGTGACCGATGCTCTGTTAATCAAGAGGACATTATTTTTTTGCGATCGATCTGATACAGGCGATCGCGCACGGGATAGAACAACTATTTCTGTAAAAAGAAAAGTCGCGCACGCTAACAATTCTAACCAAGAGGGGCAGTGAATGACAAATTAGCTTTGCGACAGTGAATAAGAAATCAGCTTTTAGGTAGAACTCGCTCAAGCTTAGCAGTTGATAGGTTGGAGACATAGAGATGAAACCGAAAAAAGCCAACTCAAACCCGGTTTTGCTTATGTTGACAGTTATGCCGCAAACTCACACTCTTTCAAACCGCAGCCGACTTTCACCACCGTCAAAGTATCAAACCCTGTTAGACTGTTTTTTGGCAGATTTTCAAAACTCGCTAAATGCTTTTGCCCGCGCTTGGAACAAGTACCAGCCCAACGATTCGCTCTCAAACGACAGAAAACAAGACTTAGATTGGCTTGAATCGACGCTGCAAGAGTACAAGATTTCTATCCACACTTCAACTAACAGCCAAGCGTTTTGGAGAGGTTGCAAGGATGGAAAACATAGCAGGAGAACAATTTCTGACTTCCACTCGCCCATGGTCGCACAAACCTTACTCAAAGCGATCGCGAATCCGAAAGCCACTCAAATATACGAGCTGGGGTTTCAAGTTGGTTGGCGGTACGTTCGCCTCAAAGACTACTTGCTGCGAATCAGAAAGCAGCGAAAGTTGGAAGAATCCAAGCAGCTTCAAGATTATCAACAGTTTTTAAGTTTTATCCGCCAAAAGGCTGAGTCAGAAGATATGGACTCGTTCGTAAGCTTTGGATGGAGGCGGGAGAAAAATTCAGGGCAATGAGAGATAAACCCAGTAAAATCTTGGCGGTTGACGATACAACTGACAACTTATTTATTATGCAGGCTATTCTCTCAGAAGAAGGCTACTGCGTCAGCACGAGCTCCAGCGGCCTTGATGCTTTAGCTAAGGTTGAGGAGTCGCCACCAGATTTACTCCTGTTGGATGTAATGATGCCAGAAGTAGACGGTTACGAAGTGACTTACAGAATTCGCTCAAATCCTCAACTTCCCTTTATCCCCATCCTGTTAATTGCGACTGACAACTCAATGACCATAGCAGATGGACTCGACTTGGGCGCTGACGATTTTGTTTGCAAGCCCATCCAGGTAAATGATTTGCTGGCTCGCGTCCGCAGCCTCCTCCGGCTCAAACACAGCATAGATGCGATGCTGGAAATGACAAAGGCACGAGAGGATTTTGTGGCTCGTCTTACCCACGACTTGCGGATTCCCCTAGTTGCCGCTGATAGAATGCTGACCCTGCTCAAACGAGGGAAATTCGGTGAACTGCCCGTTCAAGCGGTAGAGGCGATCGCCACCATCGGCAGCAGCAACCAAAATTTGCTTTCGTTGGTCAATACTTTACTGGAGGTTCACCGATTTGAATCTGGTTGCAAGACTCTCGCGATCGCCCCCTTCGACCTCAAAAAACTGGTCAAAGAAGTCGTCAAAGAACTGGAGGCTGTGGCTATTGATAAAGGACTTGTCCTAACCTGCGACGAGTCAGACTCGCAACCGCTGCGGATTGAGGGCGATCGCCTGGAACTCCGCCGAGTCATCACCAACTTAGTCGGAAATGCCATAAAATTTACCGATTTCGGTTGTGTGAAAATCGTTGTCCGTTCAGATGTCAAGTCGGTAAGCATTAGCGTAGAAGACACCGGCCCCGGCATCAGAGCCTCAGAACAAGCCTCGCTGTTTGAACGATTTCGCACCGGAAATCATGCCAGAGCAGGTTGCGGCTTGGGGCTGCACTTGTCTCGCCGGATTGTAGAAGCCCACTCTGGCAGTATTGACGTAGCATCAACGGTGGGTCAAGGCAGCACATTTACTGTACGGCTCCCTATCTCGCTCTAAAAATCTTGTTTGGATACAAAAGAGCGCATACGTTCTACCTCGGGCACACTCGTGCCGCTGAAGTACAATTGTCCTTTTTTTAAACAAACCAACCATGAATAAAATTAGCGTTGCCTTAATTGAAGACCACCACCTGACAAGGGCCGGAATCAAAGCAGCTTTAGAAGACTGCGAAGAACTCGAATTTATCGGAGAGGCAGCTAACGGCCTGCAAGGGATAACTTTACTGGAGAAAACCCGGCCTGATGTAGCGATCGTTGATATCGGATTACCGGGGTTAGTAGATGGGATTGAACTGACAAAAAGGTTCAAAGAATACATACAAACTGCCCAAACTCCAAGCGTGGAGAACCAACCGAAAGTATTGATTTTAACGATGCAGGATAATGAGGAATCCGTGCTGGCAGCTTTTGCAGCGGGAGCCGACTCTTACTGCATGAAAGATGTGAGTTTTGAAAAGTTAGTGGAAGCTGTTGTTGAGACAAATGCTGGTGAAAACTGGATCGATTCTTCAATTGCCAGAATCGTTTTGGCTCGCATGAATAACCCTTTCAAGGAAGCTGTTAACTCAGCAACTATTTCCACTGTGTCAATCAATGGAGTCGAGCCAGAATACAGTCATTTGTTAATGGCGAACCCTTTAACAGAACGAGAAAAAGAGGTTATAGAGTTGATTGTTGAAGGGTGCAGCAATGAGGAAATTTGCAAGCAGCTATACATTTCTCTCGGTACTGTGAAAACTCATGTGCGTAATATCCTCAATAAGCTGTCTTGCGACGATCGCACTCAAGCGGCTGTCAGAGCCCTTCGCGCGGGTTTAGTTGACTAAATCCGCTTCAAGAGCAACCGCTTGGTGGATAATACAACAGAGACGTTCCAGCAATCTAAGCTATTTAGGCGAGGGTCGCGATTAGAGGAGGTGCAGTGCCAGTTAATGCCGACAAACCACACTTGTGGAAACCCGATATTGCCCTGTCGGTAGACTTCTATAACAATTGGTTCATGCTGTTCGCTCCAAAAGCCTACCGCGACACTCGCATTGTTACAACTCAACAAGTTAAATCCGCCCTAGCAGAGACAGCCAATCTGAGCAACATCACGTCCGCCCTGCTGCGACAGCATCCAGAGGTTTTGCCCATTTTACGCATGGCGGCAGCGCCGCCAATTGCGCGCGATCGCCTGATCGGTTTAGCTGGAGTGTCGCCCAATCTGGTCAAAAACATGGAAGAGAGACAGCAAATTCCGCCCCGGGCAGACATTGCAACTCTGGATGCTGAACTGACAAAAATCAGTCAAATTATTGCACGGCTGCTCGACAAAGATATTTTTCCTTGGCTAGAAAGCGGACAGCAGCCGACTGATAGTGAAGTTCAAAGAGCAGCGACAATTGTTGCCGATCGCCTTTGTGGTGCTATTTCTGACCCGATCGTTCGTAACGCTCAAGAACGAAGGCAGCTTGCTATGATTAAGCAATGGCTGGAACAGCGCGGTTATTCCTACATTAGAGGAGGAGCCGGATTAAGTTTTGAGATAATGCAACCGGGGACTTTCTCGTTTCGGCTCAATATCCCGGTACTTTTACAGTCCGGTAGCAAACAAATTAATATCCCTATTGACGTTGCGATCGCGCCAATTAATTCTAACCCCGGTCAATTCCCGTTACTGATTGAAGCGAAATCTGCCGGCGACTATACCAATCCCAATAAGCGACGCAAAGAAGAAGCTATTAAAATGACTCAATTGAGGAGTAACTACGGCAATAACGTGCGTTTTATTTTGTTTATTTGCGGTTACTTTGACAGTGGCTATTTGGGTTACGAAGCGGCCGAAGGAATTGACTGGCTTTGGGAACATCGGATTGATGATTTAGCGTTATTTGAAATATGAATGTAACTGCAACAATTGAATTGACACGAATGTTGTGGCAATCGCAACTGGATGGAGCTAGAACTCAGGCTCAGCGAAATAAGCTAGGTCAGTTTGCTACGCCTCCAACACTGGCAGCAGATATCCTCAAATATGCTTCAATGCTGTTGCCGTCAGACATTAAGATTCGTTTTCTAGACCCAGCTTTTGGTACAGGTTCTTTTTACTCGGCATTATTGCAGCAATTTGGGCGATCGCAAATTGTTAAAGCAGTTGGCTATGAAATTGACCCCCATTACGGAAATGAAGCAATTAAGCTTTGGAGTGACACTTCGCTACATCTAAATATCGCTGACTTTACCCAAGCGACACCCCCTGACTCTGACGAGGCAAAAGCTAACTTAGTAATTTGCAATCCCCCCTATGTCCGGCATCATCATTTGAACCGAGTTGAAAAGCTGCGGCTGCAACAGCTAGCACAGCAAACAGCGGGAGTCAAACTCAGTCAGTTGGCTAGTCTTTACTGCCATTTTTTGTGCATTGCGGATGCAAGTATGGCTGTTGGTGGATTAGCGGGGTGGCTGATTCCTAGTGGATTTATGGATGTGAATTACGGACGGCAAATTAAAGATTACTTGCTAAATCGCGTTACCCTACTGCGAATTCACTGTTTCGATGCTGCTGACGCGCAGTTTGAAGATGCACTGTGTACGTCAGCAGTGGTTTGGTTTAAGAAAGCTTTGCCACCTGCTAATCATGCTGTTGAGTTTACCTATGGAGGGAGTTTGACAGCATCTAAAATGTCGCTGATCGTGTCGGTGGAGTCCCTACGCAGTGCCGCTAAGTGGACTAAGTTTGGACTGATGTCTGGTAGTGTGAATTCTCAAGAACAGCCGTTGAAACTTAAGGACTTATTCACTATTAAACGGGGGCTGGCGACGGGAGCTAACAATTTTTTTGTGGTGACACCAGAGCAAGTTTCTGCTTACCAATTGCCCTTTGAATTTCTCAAGCCAATTTTGCCTAGTCCTCGGCTGTTATCAGTTGATGAGATTGAAGCAGATGACTTGGGAAATCCGATTCTCGATTGTCGGTTATTCTTACTATCATGCGATTTGCCCCCTTTGGAGGTGAAAGCTAAGTATCCGTTGCTTTGGGAATATTTGCAGATGGGAGTAAAACAGGGAATTTGCGATCGCTACCTGTGTAAGCATCGTTCTCCCTGGTACTCGCAGGAAAAGCGTCCTCCTTCGCCGTTCCTCTGTACTTATATGGGTCGTCAGGATACTGGTAGAGGTAGACCTTTTCGATTTATCCTGAATCACTCAATGGCTACGGCTACGAATGTATATTTAATGTTGTATCCTAAACCTACTCTTGCCAAAGTGCTTTTAGATAAGCCAGAATTGCTTAAAGAGGTGTGGCAGGCGCTCAATCGCA
This sequence comes from Microcoleus sp. S13C4, assembly GCF_036700865.1. NCBI lineage: Bacteria > Bacillati > Cyanobacteriota > Cyanophyceae > Oscillatoriales > Microcoleaceae > Microcoleus > Microcoleus sp. S13C4. The sequence continues at coordinate 24,616 of NZ_JAUBPS010000060.1, read as the reverse complement.
TTTCTGATGAGGTGCTGATGGGTGAGGGGCGCGTGTATGGGGGTGGATTGCATAAGCTGGAACCAAGGGAATTGGGTAATGCTTTAGGTGATAAGATTCTTGAGGTTTTACCCAAAGGAAGCGTACCTGAGCTATAAGTAAGAACTGAGCACGATCGCTATCTGATGTTTCATATTGGGTGGCGTGGAGAAAGACGAGTGTTTGGATGTGTTATTAACATTGAGATGAGGAGAATTGAGTTATCAAATTGAATATGCTGACGCTGCTATTGAGCATCTAAAATTTTTAACAACTCGGCAGCAACGAACTGTATTAGATACTGTAGACGAACAACTAAAATATGAACCCCTAGTTGAGACAAGAAATCGCTCTCCCGATGGAACCTAACAGTTTAGCAACCTGGGAATTGCGGATTGGAAATTTACGGGTGTACTACGATGTAGAAGAAAACCCAGTTTCTGTAGTCTATATTCAAGCAGTTGGAGTCAAGAACCGCAACCGAGTTCGGATCGGTCAGGAGGAAATTGAACTATGAAATCAGTCTTAGCGGGTGACAACGTACCTATAATGCTTGCTGCATAAAGGATAGAGCCAAGAAGCCGCGCTGAAAATAGAGACGTTTATGGGGTTTGAGCGCAATTAGACTTGTTACCCAATCGTTCCATAATTCCATCCCATAGATCCACCGTTGTCCATAGAGGCTCAGACTAAATTCACTTTGGCGTGGGGTTTTGTCTTGATGCTCCTTGATCCGTCCTGCATAAATTTCTACACCTAACTTCTTGAGCCATTGTCCGTGAACCGTCGCCAAACTATAAGCAAGCGCAATCAATAAGACCAAGGATAAAAAGCGAGTTTCATTGACCTTGGTATCTTCTAAATTATAACCAGCAGTTTTGTAATCTTTGAACATCTGTTCAATGCCCCACCGACAACAATAAACATCTAAAGTCAGCTTCAAATTGGGGAGATTTGTCAGAATATACCAAGGTTCTTTTTGTCCGGGCTTACGATATTTTCGTTTCCAATACACAGCCAGATTAAATGGCCCTAAACCGTCTCCTTTATTTCCCAAAATATTCTGATAAAATTTGGACATCCCAGGTTTGAAGCTAAGCTTTTTGAGCACTTGATAGTCTTCACCTAAATTCTCTTGAAATTGGAAGTCTTTTTTCTGACGTAGTGCAAAAGATACACCCCTGGCATCAAGCCATGATGCGATTTTGGGGCTATGAAACTCTCGATCCCCTAAGACTAAGACGGGATAGTTCTTAAACAGAAGAAGGACTATACCTAACAGTCGTTTTTGAGTCTTGAGGTCACTGTTACCTGACTTCTTTAAAAGTTCCCAATATATCGGAAGAGCATGAGTTCCCCAGACCAGACTAACCATAAATATATTGTGTCCTTTCCACTGTGTCCGGTCGATTGCAACAATCCAATAGCCATACTTTTGATGCTTGAGTTTTCGTACACAGCGACGTTGTTCTCGGTTTAAACGCTTTCCGGTTTGTTCTTGTCGAATCCAATATTTAATCAGGGGAAACCACAAGAGTTTGACGCACAACTGAGGTAACACTAAAAATCGTTGTAAGTTTCGTTTGCGGCTTTGATATTGAATCGGTTGAGGAAAGACACTGGCTAATACGGAGAGCTTGACCTGACGATGAGCCTGAAGCAATAACAACAGCAGTTGCAAGGTTAAGTATTGGCTTTCATTGAGATGAGTCCGCAGAATTTTTTGGTATAATGGTGGCAACATTTTGTTTTTTGGGGAGCCCGTGTGGCTCCTTATTTTTTTACCTTACCATTCTCTCAAACCTTTGTCCTGTTTAGACTAGACGTGCCTTGTCACCCGCTAAGGAAATCAGTAGAACTCGCACAAGCAACTGAATCTTTGGGTAAATATATTCAAGTTTTGGGGAAAGAGCCATTGCTTGTTACCATCAAGGGAACTCCTGTAGCTGTACTAACGCCAATCGCAGACTTAGAAAATTTACCCTTAGCAACAAGTCCAGATTCGCTAATATTAATCAAAAAATCTTTGCAGCGACAACCGTCAGATTGTGCAGCACCATTAGCCGATTATGTCCGTAGTTTGGGAACAGAACCTGCGATCGCAGCATTTGAAAGTAAACCTGTCGCTCTTTTGGTAGCTATAGCTGATATTGAAAGGGTTTCTTTAAGTAGCAATCCTCGGTTTTTGGAGATTATCGATCGCTCTAGACAACAGCAAAAAGCAGGTAAAGTTGTGAGTAGTGAGGAGGTGCGAAAGAAATTAGGGTTAGGGTGAAGAGAAGGGTGCGATCGCTACCTCTGCAAGCATCGCTCTCCCTGAATAATCTCGTAAGAAGGGCAACCTTAATAGAGTGACTGCTTCGGGTGGCAAACAAAGAAGTCGGTAAAGCCTGTGTCTACAACAAACTCAATTGGGAAAGTCGTTCCCTTCGGAAGCAGAAATGTCAAAGCAACAATCGCATGTCTGTCAGTCACAATACCGGAAATCACTGCTTACCCGCTCCATCACACCACCGAAAAAAGCCGCCACATTATAGCCGATGCGGATTCCAAAGAGCCTTGCATACGGATGCTTTGCATGGAGGTTTCGGGCTGCTTGTAGCCCGGTTTCATCAACTTCATAGTCACCTGTCTCAATATTGATGATGACCATTTTGTCAATATTTTCCTCTGTCTCAACCTTTTGACGAATTCCGCCCTCGTAGATTTGGTAGGCGCGTTTCGCAACTTCTTCACTGCTTAACAGGATTGCTTGCATAGGTTGACTCCCGATCGCTATTCGGCTTCTGTAAACTCCTCTATGATATCTCACAGGTTGGTAGGATGAGAGAATGCCCATCCTACTACTGGCTACAATGCAATTCTTTTTGAAACTATTCTACATAAGCAAACCAAGCAACACTGACACCGAATACTATTGAGTCACTCCATGTAGAAACGACAATATCGAAACCACTAACAGTTATATTATTTGCAGAGACTTGCAAACGCGTATTTGTGGTGTTTGAAGTATCCAACGAATTCAACATTACTTGGACTTTGGGGGGAGTAGTAAACTTTCCTCCAGGAAAATCAACACGAATTGTGTCAGAACGAGCTCCAACAGGAGTACCTAACTCAAGCGGATGACCAGTTTTGTGGTATCCCTTGCTAATGCTACCCGATTCAATTTTAGGAGCAGGATTCGATAAGTACTCGTTGCGTGCTTGGTCAAGTCTTTTGATAGCTTCGTTAAACGCTTGCTGTGCTGTCATTGTCTCGTCAAACTCCTTCCATAAATCATAAAGTTGACCATACTTAATCCACTTTTTGGTGTAGATATCTTGAAAAGTTGGTGAACCTCTACCCAAGCATGTCACTCGAAACGATTGCAGTTGAAGTGAAGCATAGACTTCAGTTATTTCCTTAACAGTTGTGGCTGAGTCTTCCAATCGCTTCAACTGGTTACATTCAAAAAGATTGAATATATCCGCTGGAGTAAGGTTCGGTCCTAGAGTCGTGGTTGTTCCGGTCTCCTGACGACAAGAATCAAAAGGGTTAGGAATGAGTAGTATTGTGATTCCACTTATACCGTCTTTGAAATCTTGTACGGTTCCCTGAAAAAAATCAAAAAGCTTGTCGAGTATTTGGTTGATGTCTTCAACCAGCTTCTTCTCTAAATCTGAAATCGCAGTGACAATAGGATCAACAAGGTTTCTCTTGATATCAGCTAAAGCAATTGAGATGTTCTTAAAAACCTTGTCAATTGTTTGATCTATTCTATCTGCCAACTCAGATAGTTCACTGAATACTTGTTTAACTAGCTGCTGAAACTCAGCCCCTAGCTTATCAACCGCTTGGTCAAGGGCAAAAGTTATCCTGTCGATGACCTTAAGAAAAGAATCATCAAGAATGATTCTCAATGCCGCGTCTATATCTACACCTGCGCTTACACCTAGCTTCGGTTTTAGACCAGTAATTTTATCGACAAAGTATCGCCTTACTGTCTGTACTTCTCGTTTAGCCCGCTTCCAATCAGATTTGGCTTCATCGCCAAGTTTATCAATCCAAGTTGCCAAGTTACTCTCCTCCTTGAACAGATGGCTCCTCGAACGCACCCCAACAGATAACTTAAAGCCGCCTAACTATTTATTATACGGAAACTTTCCGTATAATCTTTTTCTCAATCCTAAGATATCAAGCATTGCAACGAACTCCTGTCTGAATGTATGGAAAACTCTTTTTTACATCCTTATTTGGGTATTATACCGAATTTTTCCGTATAACCACCCTTTATGGGAGGATTGTGTCGCAGTTGCGGTCTAACACACCATTACATCCCATAAAACTGCAAGCACTTAATCCCTGAACTTACGCTTTTTTACAGGTTCCACCCAAATAGTACAAAAGCCAGACGTAGCTGCACGCCCCGCAACCTCCAGAGTCACCCCCAAACGCTTGACATCCTTCTTACACTCTAAATTAGTCAAACTATCCAAATTCCATCTCATCAAATTCCGAGCCAACTTCCCCTCAGTGCTAGTCGCCCACCGCAAAGCCTCCGCCTGCTCAAGAGTCAAATGAACCGCTTCCCCCGGCGCAAACCCTCCTTGCAACCAAAGTAAACCCATCCATCCCATCAAAGCACCGATACCCAACGTCGTCAACAGAATACCCGCCGCCACCACCAAAGAACGCGCAGAAGTCGCCACCCTCCTCAATTCCGTCTGACGTACCAGAGAATTCACAGCCTCAGCGATTTGCCCCTCTTGCTTCTCAACCGCCACTCGCTCGTAACTCGCCAAAGTCTTATTAATCCGCCCCACCCACCGATCGAACGCTAACTCAAAATCTTCCGGTTTCGGACTCTCTTGAATCAACACTTCCAAGCGGCCAGTCGCCAACAAAATCAGAAAAATCGGGTCAGTTGGCTCAATTTTCCCCTTAAAAGCCAACTCCAAAACTTTGCGCCGATACTCCTCAGATTGCCCCTCTAAAGCAATATCCAGCAAAGATTTAGTATCAACAGCACCATAACTCACGGCAACATCCCCGTAGTTTCAAACGCCTCATAAGCTGACAACATAAACGACTTAATCCGCTGCCGGCCCAACACACCGAGTTCCTGGCTATTCCTTGCCAAATCAAAAGTTATCCCCCGAGCATCTATCGCATTCCTTTCCCGCGAATAAAACTTAGGGAAATCAATCACCTTCACCTCATACTTTTTAATCGCATTCTGCACCTCCTCCATCTCTTCCACAGAACTCCAATCATCCTCCAATCCCAAATTGCGGACGAGGACGTGAGCAATCTTATTGTCAAAATGCTTAACTGACTTCAAAAAGAGCTGCACGCTATCGTAGCCCCCCGTGCAAATAAACCACTTGCAAAAACTAATGCGAGACTGCTTCCCCAACTCAATTAAATTGTTTCTTCCCATCCACTTAGTTACCAAAGGATAAACTTGAGCCGGTAAATTGACAATTACGCTCTTCTCAAACGCCAATTCAAAAATCCGATCCGCTTCGTAAAACTTCTTCTCGTCCTCGCTAAACAGAGCTTCACGGCATACGCTTTCATAGATTCGAGATACATCAGGATTAGAGCGATCGGTATCTACGGCAAAAAATGGGAAATTCTTGTCCAAGAAATACTGAATCAAAACCCTAGCAAATAAGCTCTTGCCAACCCCGCCTTTCTCTCCATCAATCAGATGAATTTTAGTCGCCGGTTTTTCAACCTTCTCTAACCCGCACTCTTTGAAACCATTAGAGTTTTCTATTGCTGTATCCATACCTGTATCTCCTCCTTCATCTACCTGTTTAACCACAGAATCTGTTAGTTGCACTTGATATTTCGAGTTTCTACTTCTACTTGCCATGTCGAACTGTCCTATTTCAGGTTGATTTACTAACACAAATACACTTATTTCTGCTTTGTATGGATAGCTAATAACTGCCCAACTAGCAAAAAAATGTGCCTAATATCTAACTAAATTCGCAAATACAATACAATGACTAGCATCCCTGTATTTGCAGAGGTAATTAGGGTCAAATTCCGCTCAATAATTGAATCTCATTCATGCGAATCCTGAATCATCGAAATCCTCGCCACCCTCTAATTCAAAGAAGTCATCCGCAGTCAATCCGCTACGAGTGGAATGGTTAGGAGGCGTCAAGCTTTCCACACCGTAAAGCAGAGAACAGTCTGCCTCCTCAATGCCAGCAGGTACTTCTCGCGAAGATGGTATTTGGGAAATAGGCATTCCCCGTATATTAGTAGGAGGATATTCAATCCCGCCTCGCTCGCGCAAATAGAGAGCGTGCTTTTCCAGAGCATAGACGGCATTTCTAAATAACCGCCCTAAAATAACTGGATCGATATTCTCTTTTTCCAGATATGCTAGCGGCAGCCAGTAAGGTCGCAGAGATTGGAGAATCATTTCTCTCGAAGGCAGCAATAAATTGCCTTTAATATAGGACATCAAAACTCCATCATCAGTAGATTTTAAAGGCTGATAGCGCCACAAAAAATCAACCCTTTCTTTTTCCTTAGCCACGACCAACTATCTCCTGTAAAACGGAACCTTTTGACCCACAAACAGCGGATTCTGTGACCTGAGAATTGAACTGCTTTTTCAAATTTGCCTTGAAATACGAAAACATCCCATAGACATCATTGAGCCGATTTTCAAACCCTTTCTTTTCCAAAATAGGTGGCATAGCAATTTCGGCATTCCAAATAATCGGAAAGCGATCGTAATGTTCGTTTAACTCCTTACGGAGATAATCAGCCGTCCCACCGCAGAACACCAACTCATCGCAATCCGGTGGTAAATTCTCATCCAACCAACTGGTGAGACTCCGCGCATATTCAGGTCGTGCCTCTTTGATGGCTGCTATCATCTGCTGCACTTCTTCAGCCCGCCCTTGCTTAGTCGTGCTGCGAGCCAACCGCATTAAAGGAGCTGCCTTGAACTCAGATCCCGCTGCTGCGATCGCCGGAGTCAATCGCTCCGCAGTCTGCCCTGAAGTCCTAGCTACCACCCTCTCCACCATGCGGATGAAGCCCAAATCGCTTGTTTTTCCCGGCCTAACATCTCCCCGCTGAGCCACCAGCAGGCTAGCATTGCGGTAGCCAATCATGGCGATCGCGCACACCCGCTCTTTCAAAAAAGAGCCGACTTTCTTGTTGTGCATCAGGTAAATGCCACCCCCCTCGGGCTTGCAGTTAAACGCCAACAATTCCACGCTCATCTGACCTGTAGGAGTTTGGTAATCTGCTAAAGCTTCCCGCAGCACCCGCTCGAACCTCCCTCGGTCTTCATATTCCCCCGGTGGCAACAACACAGCGATCGCCGCTGTAAATTTCGCAGGCAAATTCAGCTTTTCCTTAATCGCCCACATCCCAGCCAAAGTTTTGTGCAGCGCCCTCTCGTACTTGAGTTCCGAAAGGCCAGTATTGCCATGAAACCTCTCTTTCGCCAAATACCCCACTGCCCTGTAATCGTTCCTAAAAGCAACCCAAGCCGTATTCTCAGGCTCAGCTAACCCCAACTGGTCTCTGCCGTAAGCCAAAATTGATTCGTGTGGTACAGATACGACCTCCGGTTCCATGCACAGCAGTCGAATTTGATTCTTTGGCCCTGCGTAGAGAATTTTGGTAGCTGACCCCCCGTAATCGCAGGCCGCGATCGCTTGAGGCCAGATGGTTTCGATAGTAGTTTCGCTCATATTGCAGCTCTTCCTAATTGAAGTTTCAAGAGTGGTAAAAAAACAGCCCTGTACGCTTGGGCGTGCAGAAATAACCCTTACGCTTCAGCCAAGTGCACCTCAAAAGAAGGCTGTAAAACAACAGCTATTCAAGGATTAAAACGCACTTACTACTTATTAACCCTCGTAAAACCTCGCCTCCCTCAGCCAGTTGTCTGAATCCCAGCACCCGCAAAAATCGGACTCACGGCTTAGGCTTTGACACAGCTTTTGGTAGCAAGCTGTGTCAGAGGTGCGTGCAAACTGCTCTCCTCATAGGGGTAGCACCCCTATGAGGAGAGCGCTGCTGCCAGCCTGTCGCTGTTCAATGGAAAATTTTCCATTAGACAGACATCTCGAAAAAATATCTAGAGACAAGGGCGATCGCGTATACAAGCAAAAGTGGAAGAGCACGCATCATTGATTTTCGGAGATGTGTATTGGAAATTCCCACGCATGTTAAGTTCAGCCAAATCTGGATCTCGGCCTCCGTGACAATGGAAAATTTTCCACTAGAAATTCCTACGCGAGTCGAACCCAACCAAACCAGAGTCTGAGCCCCTGTGGCAATGGAAAATTTTCCATTGGAAAGGCTGACATCAAGTTTCCATGCGTTAAAGCCACTCCTGGCAACAAGCGATCGGCAGGTGGCTGAGGCGCGATTGCCCTCCGCGCACGCTACCCGATCGCAGTCGAAGGATAAAGTTCGTTACCCCAACATCGAATCGCGAGCAAACTAGCCATGTCGAGATCCAAACGAATCAAAAGAATAGCCATACACCTAACGCCAGAAGAACTTCAACTTGCTGAGACAATGGCTAAAAATCTCCAGGTGAGCGTCAGCAGTCTGTTCCGATACCACACTTTTAAACAACAACATCAACCAGCTTTGTGCCAAAAATTAGCCGAACTTAACCTCCGCCTCAAACCCATTGCCCTTGCTACAGAACAAGCATTATGGATGGGGGAAAAAATTACACAGCCAGCCAACTTTGAGGATCTGATTGAGCAAACTTTGGCACTGCTCAAGCAAGTACAGCAACAGCAAATGAACGTCCAAGTTCTAATGAATTTAAGCGATATTGAGGAAACTTTAGAAGCTCCTAGCGAAAAGTTTTAAAAAAAACATCCACAAATCATCACTTTTTACTACACAACTTTTAAGTTTAGTAAATAATGATTGGCAAGCAGAAAATCGGTAAAACTTTTACTCCATTGCTCAATTACCTCTTCTCCAAAGAAGGAGCTTCACTAATTGGAGGAAATATGGTAGGAGAAAATGCCCAGGAATTAGCTGCGGAGTTTCTCTTTTCCAAACAACTCAACCCTAGAGTTGAAAAACCAGTTTACCATGTGACTTTGAGCGTGCCTTCTGGCGAGTATATCCCTGATGCCAAATGGCGGGCGATCGCTCTTGATTATCTAGAAGGAATGGGACTGGATAAAAACCTATTTGCTATCATCCGCCATACCGACCGCGACCACGACCACATTCACATTGCAGCCAGCCGTATCAAATTAGATGAAAAAGGAACTTGCGTATCCGATAGCTGGAACTATCTACGCAGCGAAAAGTTAATTCAAGAATTAGAAGAAAAGTACGACTTAACACCCGCTGCACGCAGTTTTGATAAAGAACGCCGCTCTCCCACGACAGGCGAACGCCGACGGTTAGCGCGAACCGGAGAGATTAGTGTACGGGAACAACTGCAAACAGCACTAGATCGATCGACCACTGACAGTCCTGCGATCGCTCTTTTGATTGACCGACTCGTTGAACAAGGCATTAGTGTAAAAATAGAACCCACCCCCGCAGGCGAATTAGGCATTAGCTACAAATTAGGCAATATTGCTTTTAGCGGCACTCATTTAGGCAAAGCTTACACCTTCAAGGGGCTGCAAAAATACAGAGGAGTCACTTACTCTGCTAATACTGACAGAAATGTGGAAGCCATTCCCCCATTGCAAGAGCGAAAATTGAACGAAAATTTGGAAACAGAAAACTCTAAACCAAATAGCGACGCTAACACCGATAGTGATACTGATGACTGCGATGAAATGAGGAACAGCAGCATCGAGAGCAATTCTTCACCAATATACTGGCAGAGCAACTCTAACATTGACAGGCCAGAGCGAGAAGGAAGCAGTACAGGGACTTCCTCAGAAACCGACAAAGATTCTCTAATCGCTGAGTCAGAAAATGTAGGCAAACCCGACTCGCCCAACGATCGCGAAACATCGGGGTTCGACTCACTTAACTGGGAGTATGTACGAAGCAATTTGATAGAAAATGCTTGTCTGCCAGTCGAATTAATTGACCTGCTACACGACAGGGGATGGATAGACGCAGACAGCCTGAACCGCCCTGTCTTCCAACTCCGCACCCTTGCAGGAGAGCACAGAGGAACCTGCACTTTAGACGCCAATGGAAAATTTTCCATTGACAGTCATGGGGAAGGCTCACATCAAGCAGGCGACAACAGTGAAAAGGGAGTTTTCTGGATAGCGGTTCAAAACAATATTGAAAGAGCCATTATTGCCAGCAACCCGGTAGAACTCCTGTCTGTAATTGCCTTAGATCCAGATTTCAATAAGAGGCCGACTTTATACTTAAGCATTGATGCGGTTTCTTCGCTGCCAACCGACTTTCTTAAGGGAGTAAAAACTATAGTAGCCGGCTTCAAAGGAGATCGAGACGGCGATCGACAGTCAAAAGAAATTATTGAAACATTCCCTCAATCAAAGCGAATCAATCCAGGCTTTGCCGGCTGGAACGCAATCTTAGCATCTCAAGAGCAAGAAAACGAAAATGGTTTTAACGATCGTGATGAAGCAATCGATTGCAATTTTAGCATAATTTTGGATTAATAAAAGCTCACTATTACTATTTTACGCAGCTTTCATAGGGCCAGGAAACGATGACTGAAGTTAAGCGATAAACAAATTGCTGATTTTCCACCCTTTTCGACTTGTTTGAGCAGTAAAGCCGTCGCTGCAACCCACCTCAAAACCAAACAATATGCTATTTGGAAAAGCACTTTTTCCAAACCTGCTTGTCCAAGCCGTGACTCAGCCTCTATTATCAGTAAGTAGTGTGAAAGAGTGGAAGCACCACCTTAAAATTATGAATCTACGTCACTTACTTCTCTCGACTGCGCCCTAAATCTTCGTGCAACCAGCGAGAATGGAACTCTGCTTTGTTAGAAATAATGGCAGGACTAAAAGCAGTTTATCTTCCAATTTGATTCAGCAATTTGCCATTTGTGAAGTGGCTGCTAGCGCAGCATTATGAATGGCTTGCTAACAAAAATTTGAATCTGAGAAATTCCCAACTATCATCATGAAACTGCATTCACCCATTTGCGATCTGCCAGGGTTAAGCCGAAGCAATTACAAAATGCTAGAAAGGCTGATCCTTACAACTGTACGAGACTTACTGCTCTACTTTCCCCGTGATTACATCAAGTATCGGCGAGTAAAAATTTATCAGTTGAAAGTAGGCAATTCAGTCACGGTTGTAGGTAAAATTCAACATCAGGAAGTAGTCAGTCCGCCTAAAAATTCTAGGCTAACAATTCAGACTATTATTGTCAAGGACAAAACCGGTAAAATAGCCTGCAAGCGTTTCTTCAACCACCCGTACTACCAATCAAAAAAGTGGAGGAACGAGCAAGCCGCCACCTATGTTGCTGGAGGCATTGTTGCTATATCTGGAATAGTCAAAGCCGATCGCTATTGCGGAATGATATTAACTTCTCCTGAAATCCGATTAATCGGTCTAGACGAAGCCAAGAATACGAAAAATTCAATTATCCCCATTTATCCTTTGACAAAGGGAGTTAGCAACGAAATCGTCCAAGATGCAGTAACTTCAGCTTTGGAATCTGCCAACCTGCTAAATGACCCCCTGCCGCAGGAGCTCAGAGGACAACATGGTTTGATGGAATTACAGGAGGCGATCGCAAACATCCACCAGCCCCCAGACGAAACCAAACTGGAAGCTGCCCGCCGTCGCCTGGTATTTGATGAGTTTTTCTATCTCCAGCTATCGTTTATAGTGCGTCGCCACCGGCTTTTGGCGCGATCGGCTCTTACAAAAATAACTCCTGCTGGCCCTCTAATCCAAGAGTTTTACTCTCAACTTCCCTTCTCGCTTACCTCAGCTCAACGTAGGGTCATTAACGACATTCTCAACGACATGACTTCCAAAACGCCGATAAACCGACTGGTACAGGGGGATGTCGGTTCTGGTAAAACAGTTGTTGCTGTCGTTGCTATCCTCGCTGCCATCCAGTCCGGCTACCAAGCGGCACTTATGGCACCTACAGAAGTGCTAGCCCAACAGCATCACAGGAAGATTGCGACGTGGTTTGAACGCCTTGGCGTTTCTGTTCAACTGCTGACGGGTTCTACCAAAACCGCCAAGCGCAGAGAAATTCACGCCCAATTAGAGACGAATGAACTTTCACTATTGGTAGGAACTCACGCGCTGCTGCAAGAGAAGGTCAACTTCAACAAACTCGGTCTGGTAGTCATCGATGAACAGCACAGATTCGGGGTGCAACAGCGGCAGGATTTACTGAACAAGGGAAACAGACCTCATGTACTGACGATGACCGCGACTCCTATTCCGCGTACTTTAGCACTGACCTTGCACGGGGATTTGGATGTCAGTCAGATTGACGAGTTACCGCCCGGTCGTCAGAAGATTCACACGAAAGTGCTTAATAAAAGCGCTTCAGCATACGATTTAATCCGCCTTGAGGTACTTCGAGGTCGTCAGGCGTACATCATCCTTCCCTTGGTGGAAGAATCGGAAAAGCTAGATTTGAGAGCAGCGGTAGCAGAATACGATCGACTCTCAACAGAAATCTTCCCCGAATTTAGCGTAGGATTGCTGCACGGTCGGATGACATCAGCCGAGAAAGATGAAGCGCTCAAATCATTCCGCGACAACAAAACCCAGATACTCGTTTCCACCACTGTGGTTGAAGTGGGCGTGGATGTTCCAAATGCTACAGTTATTTTAATCGACCATGCCGATCGCTTTGGCTTGGCTCAACTGCACCAGTTAAGGGGTCGGGTTGGTCGGGGTTCGCACCGTTCCTATTGTCTGCTGCTCAATACCAGTAAAACAGCAGAAGCTAAGGCACGTCTTGAAGTGTTGGAAAAATCCACCGATGGGTTCTTTATTTCAGAGATGGATTTGCGGCTGCGTGGGCCAGGTGTTGTGATGGGCTATCGGCAGTCGGGAATTTCAGAATTTGCTCTGGCAAATATACTGGATGATGAGGATTTGCTGAATTTAGCTCGTTATATGGCAGTAGCGATCGTCAAAAGTAACCCGAATTTAGAGGGACATCCTTTGATGGTTGCAGAACTCAAAAGACGAGGGCTGACAAGTTGGGATTGCACTCTTAATTAATAGGTTTGCTTAGAGGATATTAAAAAATTATGGTGAACAGAGTGCCAGCCCGATCGAGTATGTCAATATATTGGCTCACATCGCAGGGTTTTGCTTCCCTCCTCTCATCAGCAGTTAAATATAGCTTTCTTTAGCTTTTGAAATATCCTCTTAGCTTTTTATGAGAATATTTTTTTACTTAACCTCAAACAATCTATTAACAGATTTTTTATTTCATAGGATATACTTTTAATTTTATAATTGTATTTTATAATTACTATTGAGGTCGTATTTTGAACGGTTATCTTATCTACCATCCATCTCGTACTAAATCAGTATTCGATAGCATCGTAGTTTATCACGATACTATTGTTGGCAATCAAGATCCATACATTTGGAATTGTAAATTCCTGCATTCCTATTGTCACATTACACAAATGTCTTCCATAGTAAATAATATCAATTTTTGGGTCAGTGGCGATACTTTTCCAAATTTTAATAACCTTTATTGTGATTTGGTATTTATTATAAAGGAAAAAACTTACTGGAAAAATGCTAATACTATAGATCGTACCGATGCTACTATTGATACTGATGAAGCATATCTGGATCACTATCGTTGGGCTTGGCAACATCCTTTTAAGCGTCGTCGCAGATTCACCCTTAAAGCTGATCCAGATAACAGCTTTCAGCCACAGAACGCTTTTCAAGAATTAATTGATATTCTTCCTTTTCTGCTCGAACAAGGACTGACCCTACCTGAAATTCGTCGAGGTATGAGAGCGGGCTTTAATTCTAAACCGTTTAGCCTTAATGCTTCTTTGGCAGCTAATCTTTACTCTTGGTTGGATCGAACCGCAGCTATTAAACTTGAGGGAGCTAAGTTACAAAAAATTCGTGAAAACAACCCGCATTTAGCAAGCCTATAAATTTATTGAAGATTTTAGTATAATTCCTTAATTAACAAAAATTATTTCTTATGTAAGAGTTACGAAATTTAGCCTTAGCCATATAAACAGCTTCCTTAACTTTCCATTGTTTTTGGGGCAGTAACTCTTTAACATTTTGTAACTGAACTAATCCTCTATAATCACCTGTAATTTCAGAAACAACTCTAGCGATCGCCTTACAACAACTATCAGGATATTTGACAACTTGCAACTCAGAAAACCGAATCACCACCCAATTTCTTTCTAAGAAAAACTGATTGCGCTGATTATCTTTATTCCTATCCACACAATGATGAGGCTTTCCAGTTCGCCCATCATAAGGTTCATCAATCTCGATATCTATAGCTAAACCTGTCGGTTGATGAACCAGTATAAAGTCAGCAGTGTAACGAAAAGATGTACCGGGTATAGGAAACTCACCACCCATACAGAAGTCATAAAAACCAGAGAAATAACGACATAAGTAAATAAAAAATTGCTTTTCACTTACCCCTTGCTGTACTCCTCCCTTACTCTGACTTGCTGGCTGCTGAATAATTTCTCTTAAAGAAATATTAAACAGCTTAGATCGTTCCTGCAACAGAGAATTATATTGCTCAGTTTCCTTGTGATTTAGCTGCAAGCGACACAATTGATAACTTTCGTATTTGGATAATTGTTGTTGGTAGTCAGCCAGTCGTTGCTTGTAGCGATCGCGCACTTGAAAATCAACAAACCGCAGATAGGAAAAAGTCGCCACTACACTCACTGACGAACACGTCAGCGATGACCAGAAAGCCATAACACTCATGCCAAACAGCCAGTTAACCAACATTACCACCACAACACTGGCTATCCAAAGTTGAATTACCAGAGAATAACGAGAATTATTGGAAACTGGCGGTCGCGGCGGAAAAGGCATTTTTTTTGTAGAAGAAGCATTTTCTTCCAAAATAGGTATCGGGTTATCCGCGCAGAACTGACGAATTGAATCGGGGATAAGAATAACTGGGTAAAAGCCTCTTATTTGGCTCATGGTTATGCTTTTTGTAGGCGATGTACAAGCTCAAATTATGTATATTTTCAACCTTTAGATTACTAAATATGCGCGTCCTATCACATCATGCCAAGGAATTACACACACCTCTACCTAATTTCCGATGTCATCGACTTATAAATGGGCTAACGCCCACCTTTTTGGGTGAAAATAATAATTTGGTACGCCACTACTTATGCCTACAAATCAGCCCAATAATACACAAAGAATTGCCACAGACCGTCTCAAATCCACGCGGGAAAAACTGACTAGAAAAATCAAATTGGCATTGAAGACTGCAACACCAGAAGAAACTCTGGAAGTGTGGATGCTAATGAAACAGCAGGAACTCAAGAGAACGACTCCTGGGTTATCGGAACAACAGATGGAAAGCGTAGTAAAGTCGCTAATCCTAGAACTAGGCTATGACATCATCGCTACCTCCACTACCTTACCTGCTGCATCGCCAGAACCAGAAGTCCAGACAGATGAAAGCGAAGTGGATGACGCGGATGAGGATAACGATGCTAATTTCACTAATGATGATATTGAAGACGATGAAGATGACCTTTCAGAAGAATTACCCGACATATTTGAAGAAAAAATCCCCTCTCGCAAGCAGCGAGTTCCTGCCTTGAAAAAGGTTGAAACTTTAAGAAATTCTAACCGAAATGGCAGGCATTCTTAAACCCCTAAACTTGAGACGAGGTTTTACACAAATATGTCCCTGCCAAAATGTGAAGCTGATATCCTCATTTCCTACACTAATGCTCATTTAGTTGGAGTAGTGGATTTCAAACCTGACTCCCTAGAACTAATACCAGAGATGCAAAATAAGGAAGTAGGCGATGAAGAAATTGAACCAGACGAACTCACGCCAGGAACCCTAGCCATACTCGCTAGAATTGAAACTTTTGATGAATATTTTCATTGTTGTGGAAGGTGGTAACTAATGTATTTAGCTAAAGATTTGTTAGCCAGATATTCGATACAAGCAGTAGAACTCTGGAATCAATTGGAAACTGCTGAAACTCCCGAAGAAGAAGAGGCTATCCTCAAAGAAATTTGGGAAATTCAGACAGACCAGGAAATTGCTGCTGACACGCAAGCCGAACTAGCAGACCAACTAGATGCTGAAATATGTGCTGTCAAAGCACGCCTAAAGCACTTAGTAGAACTGCATAATCAGGCAATTGAACGACTGGAACGGTGGCGCAACAGTCTAGATAAAACCCTGCTACAATTTCACTCAATGGGAGTAATTCCTACAGAGATTGTGGGGCGCTCGCGTCACATCCGACTCAAGGAAAATCCGCCGAGTTGCGAAGTGTTAATAAATCCTTGTGATTTGCCAACAGAGTACCGCACAGAAAAGCTAGTTGTTACACCCAACAAACGCAAAATCCTAGCTGACTGGAAACAAGGCATTCCCGTTGATGGCACTCGAATTGAGCGTAAACTCAGAGTTGAATACGGAATAGTACCATCAAATCTGACCGCTACCACTGAAGTAATTTCTAATCGTGCATTAAACTCTCAGGAAACTCATTCTACCACACAGAAGACTGGGCGTAAAGAAAAAGCGCTTCCTAAAAACACTGATACTTCTAATAAGAAGGTGAAAGCAAGAGTCGGCTAGCAGAAGGTTTTCAGACAAAAGATTGGGGAGATTTCACTAACCGCAGATAGCTATTATATGCTATCTGCTAACCTTTTTTTGAATTAATCTAGTATAACTATTTCCATGAAAAGACACAATAACCACTCGTTTGACATTTCAACATTTGATAGAATTACTTACCGAGTTTATCGAGGTAAACTTATCATGTTGATTCAGGAAGGAGACAATCACCTTGATATATCTTTTCCCATAAAAGATGGGCGATTATTCGTAATCCTTGGTTCTATGCGAGCCGCTGTCGCTGAAGCAATGACCGATTACTTGGAAATAGAAGCCTACGCCGATGAACCCCTTTTACTACTAAGTGGAGGTTTGAACAAAAATGATTTTAATTAACACCAGTTAGGGGGGCTATCGCCCAGATACACTATGATAAGCTATTAAATAACACCGCTCAAATGAAATGGTTAACACCAAAGAATGTAGTCGTTGCTGCCAGTTTATCGGTAACGAGCGAAGAGCTAATTGAGTATACTCTTCAGTCAGAGGATGAAGAAACCATAGAGGAGAGATTCCAAAAAGTTGGGCTACTATTTGACCGAACTCGCTGGCAAGCTCAAAAACCTTATCTAGCTCTACTCTCGCCAGCTAAAGTTAAAAAAACAGTTGCTACTGAATCATCAACCTTTACGAACGATTTAGACTCCATAGATGATGAAAATTGGGTAGAGGAAGAGGAAGAAAATGCTCTCTCTGAAACCGAAGAATCCAGCAATTTACAATCCGAACCTCAAGAAGAACCTTATATCTTCGATAAATGTATCGTCGAACTGCACCTAACATTTAAACCAGATGATGGTCATTCAGAGGGACGGATTGTAATCATTTCAGCAAGCAGTCACGGCGATTTTCCTGTTAGCCAAACGATAAGGGAGTCATCCTTGGGAGAATTACCGCCTCTTCTAAAAGAACTGCTGAAGGAACTTGTAGCAGATTTTCCCAATCGCCAAGTGCGGCGACAGATTGCTAATGCTCACAACCAAAAGAAAAGAAGCGCTAACCCAAATAAACCTGGAAGCGAAGCAAGTAGCACCACTACGTCTACAACTTCTACAGAGTCTAAAACGACTGGAACGCAACTGACCTTATTTGGGATTTGACCAACATACCTACTTTTGGGATAAAAAAATGACTTCAAAAAAGAAAGTGCTAATTTCCTTCGAGGGACAACAGCATCCTGTTGATGAGGAAATAGCAAATGATGATAACGAACTCCGCAAATTGCTCACAACTTATTACCCCGATTGCGCCAACGCCGACATCATTAGAAAACCTGGAGAATTGATTACAGTAGCCAAACGCAACGGCTCTAAAGGAGTAAAATAACCATGAAAATGACTCCTTTAGAATTCCTCATCAATGCACCAGAGGAAGTCAATCCAGCACTATCTATGTGCCGGAAATTACAACGGTTAGAGCTTTCTGGAGAACTCGATAGCGCGACTATGAAAGAAATGGCGAACGCTATTGAGTTAGCTATTTCTAAAGGGACAGACGACGTGAAAGCAGTTGAGCAAACCAAGGAACGACTGTTAAATAGTCGCTCTGTAGCTGGTGCAGTTCCAATGGGGTTTTAATATGGCTGCAATTTGGAATGCTAAATCCGCTCTGCAAATATTACAGCAGTGCCAACCAATCATCGATTTTAAATCAGCAACCGATTATTTGTTAGATAAACTGAACACCTATCAGCTACTCAGTCTTTATCAACAATTGTTTCCTTTAGAATGGGACAAAAGCCAATCGGAACTCTACTCGGAAGATGAAAATCACAGTCCGAAGGAATTGGAGTTTATTTCGCTAGTTAACGAACATTTATTTCCGATTGACGACATAATTTTAGAGGGCGCTTATGAAGAGCGCCTCTATCAAATTCCTGTCTCACCCAAAGGAATAGACTGGCAAGACCATGAAGAAGGAATTGACGCATTGCGAAGCGGATGGCAGATATTACTGCCGCTTTCGCAGTCAGGTCGGTGGTGGTTGGAATCGGTAGCAGGCGATGAAGGAAAATCGTGGTACGAATGTACGTTTGGATACAGCTTGAAAGACATTGCACATCCCGAAAAAGTTAACTTTAAACTTCTTAAAAGATTAGCCCGTCGCGTTGCACCTCCTATCAGCGATTTGCCTACAGCATTAGCACTCCTTGACTTGGAAACAGGAAATATTTGGCTAGACCAAAGTGTTTGCTGTGAAAGTTACTGGAATCGCAATTTTGAATCAAGACCCTGGACAATTGAAGACATTAAATTCCTAGCTAGTGAATGGAAAAAAGCCACTCAGCTATTAGATAAAGCCTGCGAATTGATTGACTGGATTGAATCTGACCCTAACACCAATTTTTCGCACATCTTAGCATTATGGAATCTGACATTGCATCTGAAATAATTCGAGAGGTACTAGAGGTTGCCCCGCGAAAGTTGTCCGCTATTCAAGCCGAACTTCTCTTTATTGAGGGCGGTACTTACATTTTTCACTATCAATCGGGGGATAGTTCCAAGTACAAATGTCTGTCTCCAGCAACTCTGCGAGCAGCTTTTGCCAATACACCGATTGATTCGGGTTGGATAAACCCTGAATCGGGGATAGTACGTTGGGGAACGGGCAGCGCCGGGGAATGGACAATCAAATTTGTACCACCTCAGAAACACGAAATAAATCTGTTGGAATTAAAGCACTTAATTCCTTTACCAGCAATGGTGTTTTTGGGGTTGAAATCTGATTACTGGGTTTGGGCAATTAAAGGCTCGAAGTTTGACCCGGAAGCAGAAGCTTTTCACGTTCCGCTACCCAATGTTTATTTGCATTCCTATCAATCTTGCGGACGCATCTGCTGGGGAGATAATAAACCGCCTGTTGCTTCGCCCAATAATATTACAAAAGCTTGGGAAATGTTCATCTCTAGTCCTTTCAACGGACATTTGAGTGATGGCAAATCTAGGGCACAACCCAGTGATGTACGCGGACAACTCGAAAAAGCGGTTAAACGTTCATCTTACCCTGTTAAAGATTTAATTGCTACCAAGCAAATAATTGCCAAATTAGTTGCAGCAATAACTGATGATTGAACCAAAAAACCTGAATCCATACAACCTAGAATTGGTCGATTATAAGATTGTCAAACTCGGAGAAAATCTGCCGCCTCAATCTAGCAATATGTTCGAGTATCTGATTGGAAGTAATGGCATCTTTGTTAGGGCGGTTAGACCTGGGTTAGAAGTGATAATTCCGGTAGAACTTTTTACCGCGTCAATCAGAGGATTAGAACAAATCGAACCTTTAGTCCGATTAGCTTCTGGACGAATCCCTCAGCAGATACTCATCCAAATGTGGAAAGAAAGTTGTATCGCTGCACTTGCAGAAACGCCGTTAGAAATCACTTTCCACATTCATCACGAACAAGGAGAGTGGCGGTTGGTAATTCCAGATCAAACACAAAGTTCTGGTAAATGTAGAGCGATTGAATACCGTTTAGATTCTTCGTACATTAACGCCACTGTAGAGGTACATTCGCACAATCGGATGGCAGCTTTCTTCTCAGGTGCAGATGATGCAGATGAAGGAGGTTTCCGTATTTTCGCAGTTTTAGGGAAAGTGACTGAATCGAGTGCTGAAATTATTTGCCGAGTTGGAGTTTATCGGCAATTCTGGCACGTTCCTGCTGACTGGATATTTGAATTGCCTGGTTTCATTGTAGATGTCACAGTTGGCGGAGAAAAAAACGATTTGATTGATAAATTCTACTCCAGTTCTGTTGCGCCATCTTTGTTAGATGACCCTATCGAATTGTAAACAACATTTGGAGATTTACCCCATGTTTAATTATGATTATGTGGAAGCTTCGCCTCTGATTGTTAGACAAGCTGATTCGATTGATTTTTGGCTAATTGGGGCGGGAGGAACTGGTTCCTGGCTGTCGTATCACATTGCACGGCTGGCACGGAGTTTGGGTAAGTCGGGGAAAAAGGTGCAATTTGCGATCGCAGATCCCGATATAGTTGAAGAGGCTAACATCAGCAGGCAGGCTTTCTGCGACAAGGAAATCGGACTGCCCAAGGCGCAGGCTCTAGCATTGAGATATTCTATAGCTTGGGGAGTGGACGCGACGGCTTTCGTGCAGGAATTTGACCCCAAGCTGATTCGCTACGCCTATGACAAACTGACAATCCTGGTGGGGTGCGTGGATACGGCAGCCGGGAGAGCGGCTATTAACCAGGTTCTTGAGTTAAACCAATTCTACAGCCGCTCTGAAATCCCCCGCGTGTGGTATTTGGATTGCGGAAATCATGCAGCAGCCGGACAAATCTTGCTGGGCAGTTCTTTGGAAACTGACCCGGAGTTCTATAATTTTGGGGGACTGGGATGTGCGAGGTTGCCATCTCCGATGCTCCAGGCTCCTGACCTTTTGAAACCGAAACCTGAAGAGTTGACAAATAATCTATCTTGTGCTGAGATGGCAGTGCTGAATGTGCAGAGCGAGAGCGTGAATGTTCGAGTGGCGGCTGAGGCGGCGGATTATTTGTACCGGATGGCTGCGGGCAATCTCAAGCGGTTTGCGACCTATTTTGATTTGGAGAGTGGGACGGCGCGATCGGTTTACATTACTCAGCAGTCTGTGTGCGCGGTGGTAAAAGCGATCGCAAGTGAACCAATAACACCATGCTAACCTGATATTAAGCTTTAAAAAAATGTAGCTTTAGCAATTGAATCTACTATGAGCCCTATCACGATTCAAAACTTTATCGCCTGTCGATCAAATAATTTCAGTTGTCCATGTTTGTCAGCAAATCTCTAAAGTCTGCTATTCCCCGAGCTAATAAACGGTTGATCAAATCCTCTGCTAACCTATGACTGGCCTCATCTCCGCTTTGAAGAGCGGTCAATAGAATAGTGCCGCTGTCCTCCTGATAATAGGAAAAAGACCAGTCCTCGCTTCGGAGTTCATCAGCCATCAAACTCAAGCACTCAACTACAGAGAGCGGCATTAAGGGAGCAAGTGCAACCAAATGAGGTAGCAGCTGGTCATCGTAGTCTATATCTTTAACCAATCTGATAACGTCTTTTAGTTGAGCGATAGCCCAATTGCTATCAAACTTTCCTGAAGCGAACCACCAGCTAAAATATCTCAAATCTAATGCTTGTAAGTTACTTGCTGTTGCATTTTTGACTTGGCTAACACGCCATTCCCAAAGTCTTTTCAATCGTTGGAGCAAATCAACTTCTACCTCAGAATTTCCATAACGTAGCTGCTCTCCAATCTGCCTCATGAACTGTTCATGATGTTGGCCTGAAGCTTTTGCAAAGAATTTTTCTAGCAACATATCAGAATCACCAAGCTCTAAATCCCCATTCCAGTAGAGATATGGTAGGTGTGCAGCTAAAGCTTCATCCGTTCTTGAGGGATTTTGCGATTCGGGAGTAGCAGCACCAATTTGCTCAATGGCATGGTTGTACTCTTTTCTGAGAATTACAAAGATTATAGAGTTAGGATCATACCAGAAAGTAATGTAACCTTCCCAAGCCGCATCCCACAAATCTTGGAAAACCTCGTCTCTAGGAAAAATCCTATTCAAGTTGCGAGTAGTCCAGTTTGAATCGAGATTTATTAGCTGCGGAAACCATGCGCCGTAAACAGAGCGGATTGTGACGGAAGGATCGTGTGCTGGATTCAGATGGCGCTCAAAAACTTCCCGTACTTCAGGAATTTTGTCAAAGCTTAATTCTGCCTGCTCCTCTAGGTTTTTATCTGCCTTTGTATGCCGATTTATCCATAGAGCATATTGGAAAACTGCGTGCATTGCTTTGCCCCTAACAGTATTAACAGCAGCCTCAGCATTTGTGGCATTTGAGTAACGATAGTGTGCCTCAAAACCAGGTGTAACGGAATGATCGTCAGTCAGCTGCTCTAGTATTGTCCAAACCAGATTGCAGAATTCAATAGGAATTTCATTTACCCCTATTGGTTGCAGACCACTTTTGATAAGCGTCACTACTTCGTCGCAGATGTAATTCCAGCCCTGATGCCAATCTGTAACCTGGTCTCGACTTCCAAGTATTTCTGACTTTTGTGTTAGTATCCAAGCGCAAAATTCAAGCGGTTGTAACCAAGAGAATGCCTGCCGTTGTCCGTGAGTTGACAACGCATGAGTCAGACCATTTAAGAATCCGCCCCTATATTGCAAGTCCACTTCTTTGAACTGTTCGATTTCGCTTACAAAAAATTCTGGATTTTGAGCAATAGTTTTAGAAAGCTCCATCGACAGACCCGCACGGGATGGTGTGAATAATCTTCCAGAAGGTTCCCATTCCCTCAAAAAATCGAATAGCTCTGAAATAGTCATGAAAGATAGTTCTTCAGCAGACTTTGGGCTGGTAGGCCCTTGCCATACCCCAGTACCTCTAACAGCCTCTAAAGGCGCAGGAGAACCAAGTTCTGTAACCAACTGCTCATATTGCAATTGCCACTCGCTTGAAAGACTACCACTTAAAATTCCTAGCCTGTCTCGCTGCCATTGTTTTACGTAACCAGTTCTGTCCTCTTCACAAACCTCTAATTGATTGGTTGGCCCTTCTGCAATCCAACTTAGAATTGTCTCCTGTACTTCAGAACCAATGTCAGCAAAACGCTCTCTGAGCAAAAGTGCATATTCATGGCAGTAAAGTATCGACTCATTCAAGCGCGGTTTGTCAGCTAAAGCTTGTGCTATCATGTCGGGAAACTGGTTAGGAAAGCGGCGAAGTAGGTTAAGTCTGATACGATGAAAAATTCGCCAATGATAGCCATCAATAACTTGCAGCAGTGGCGACAATTGCTCGGGAGGATTTCTAGCAATTTGTTCTATAGTCTCCCATACCGCAGTTGCTAAAAAGTTCCTTACGTCATAGGGAACATTTGGCTGATTACTTTCAAAACTGGGATACCAATTATATGAGTAATCTTCAAAAGTTCCAGCCTGGCGAGGTATCTGCGAGAAGACAATAGTATCATTTAGTAAATTGCAGAGAAGTTGGAATGTTTCATTGGCGGCTACTGTTACTAACTTTGGTATGTATTCTGTAAGAATTTTTTTATAAGGGTAGTCATCGCAGCGCTTGCGTATTCCTAGAAGCAGACCATTGCTTTGAGGATTTGGCTGTACATTTAGAAGTTCGCGAACCAATCGGATTGCCGCATCAAGCTGGTGATTGTTTCCAAGATAAACAATCAATTTACCAAATTTTTCTGGTAATCGAAAGTACAGATAATCCTGCTCTTTGAGCCATTCTATTTCTTGCTCTACCCAACGAGCTGCCAGAGCAGGTGGCATTGCAAGGGCTGCTTCAGCCAAATCTTCGTGTACGAAAGCATTTTTTGTTCCTGTTTCTAAAATCTCTAGTGCAATATCTAGAACTTTTGCTGGTTCTTGAGAAGCCATCCGTGCTAAGTAGCGGGACTGAGGCCATTGCCTAAAAAGAATCCTTCCTGTATCTGTATCAACTTCTGGCTCAGGTGGACTTTTGAAAAAATCTTTGTCCCGAAGTTTGTCGATCCATCCTGGGAAAGACAACCGTTCAAAAAAGTAGCTGATAGCTACAAAGCTATTAGGAACATTAAGGCGAAGGTTTTTTAAATCATCTTTTGTAGGTTCAGGCTTGGATAAAAGCTCATTTAGAAGAATATAGACTCTCGAATAGCGAGTTTCAAATTTGTCAAGGATAATATACAATACTTTCTGAATTTCCCTCCAAAATTGTTGGGAGCATCCCGGTTTTGCAAAAGCCTCAAATGGCCAAGAGATCGTTGAGGTAAGCACAACGAAGTTTTAGCATTTG
>NZ_JAUBPS010000143.1:0-3620 GCF_036700865.1 Microcoleus sp. S13C4 | reverse complement strand
TTGTCGGTTGATGTTACCCACTCACAAAAGCGTTCCCAGACATTGGCGCTTTCGCGCTGCTGTAAGGTTGTTGTCATGGTTTTATGATTGCTGTATTTGGTTGTCAATGTTCGGATGATGTTTATATTATTAACGGTATTGTTAACCTTTGTAAAGGGGTGTAGCGACAGTTAAACTGATGACTGCGATTAGGAAAACTGATGAAACCAGAGAGATGGGCGATCGCCAGAAGTTTTGTTAAGAAAGTTGAGGGTTTTGCTTTCTGTGGGTCAGCTCGTGATACCTTTCTAAAACCTGAAAGCGGGAAAGTCCGGTGCAATTCCGGCGCTGTGCCGCAACTGTAAAAGTCAGAATGCCGATTTCGGGGGCGCTTTTTGGGCGTTTACTTTTGGATTCCCTGCGTAGCACGGGGAGGAGATTATTTGTTAGCTTTGACTGATTTGCCGACTTGTCCGGGTTTATTTTACGGTTCCCAAGCCCGAGACGGAGTTTTATCGAGGATGCGGATTCCGGGGGGAATTTTAAAGGCTCAGCAGTGTGGGGCGATCGCAGATTTAGTCGATCGATACAGTACCGGCTGTTTGCAAATAACGAATCGCGCGAATTTGCAAATCCGAGACTTAAACTCGGCGATTTCTCCCGAAGTTTGGCACGATTTGCAGGAATTGGGGATAGCGTCTCGCCACGTTGAAGTTGACCCGATTCGCAATATTATGGCAAGCCCGACAGCAGGTATCGATCGACAGCAGTTACTCGATACTCGCCCCCTAGTGAAAGCTTGGGATGATTACCTGCAAACGCATCCCGAATGGTCGGAACTTTCGCCTAAATTTAGTGTAGGTTTTGACGGCGGAGAATCGGTTTCGATCCGGGATTTACGCAACGATATTTTATTAGCTGCTGAAGGGCTTTCAACTCAATCAGAAATCGTTTTTCGGCTGCATTTAAACGGCGATACAGGAATTTTAATCCAAGAATCGCAATGTATTTTAGTATTAGCCGCCCTCGCTAGCGCCTATCTTGAATACACCAAAAATAGACCTCGAATTGATGGCAAAAAACCGCGTTTGCGTCACCTGCTGGCAGATTGGGGCGCTGAAAGTTATCTAGAAAGGGTACAGCAGAATTTACCATTTTTATTGCAATACACATCTTGCACCTTTCCCAAAAACACGCAAGATGCCTCATCTGAAAAATCCCTCCCCAATCACCGACATCTCGGCATTCATCCTCAGCGACAGTCCGGTTTCTCCTACATGGGAATTGTACTGCCTCTCGGTAGGCTAGAATCAAAGCAACTGCGGAATTTGGCAAATTTAACCCAAAAACTCGCCAGCAGTACCCTGAGACTTACGCCGTGGCAAAATCTGTTGATTTCTGATATCCCCAACTCCCAGCTTTTTGAGATAAAACAGCAAATCGCCGATTTGGGATTGCACTCGTCGGCGACTCGCCTAGATTCGTGCTTAGTTGCTTGTGCCGGCAGCAGCGGCTGTGCGTCGGCGGCAACAGATACTCAAAGTCACGCCCTAGCAATGGTGAGGGATTTAGCGCAAAAATTGACGATCGACCTGCCGATTAACATTCATTTCAGCGGTTGCCAAAAGTCCTGCGCCCAGCACCAGCCCATTGATATCACGCTGGTAGGAATTCAGATTGAGCGAGGAGACGAGACGATCGAAGGTTACGACATTTATGCGGGTAGAAAAGATTTGCCATTCGGACGACAAATTTTTCAGGCGGTGAGTGCGATCGAGATGCCCGATGCGATCGAGCGAATGTTGCGAGTGTATCAGCGGTTTCGAGAGCCTGTGGAGTCATTGGGTGAGTTTGTCGATCGGCAGGTGCTCGACCAATTGCAGGAGTTGTTGAGCACCGAAAATTGGAATTGAAAGTGAAAAAATATCCCATAAAAACACACAAATTTTAAGCATTGCTCTTTCTATCTCTCTTGAGATTTCTTCCTTCGCGTCCTTCACGCCTTCGCGGTTCATTCAAAAAATCTATTTCACAAATTCCACAAAATTCCCATAGCAGTTTTAAACAATGATTGACTACATTCGAGACGGAACAGAAATCTACATTAAATCCTTCGCCACAATTCGAGCCGAAGCAGATTTGTCAAGCTTGCCGCCCGATTTAGAATCGGTAGCCGTGCGACTAATTCACAGTTGCGGCATGACCGATATTGTTGCAGATTTAGCAGCTTCCCCCGGTGCAGCCACCTGCGGGCGCCAAGCCCTCGTCGCAGGTGCGCCGATTCTGTGCGATGCCCGGATGGTGGCCGAAGGCATCACTCGCAAACGCCTTCCGGCTGACAATCCGGTGATTTGCACCCTCTGGCATTCCGAGATCCCGGAGTTGGCGCGGCAAATCGGAAATACTCGATCGGCCGCGGCGCTTGATTTGTGGCTGGACCAGTTGCAGGGTGCGGTTGTGGCCATTGGCAATGCCCCGACTGCTTTGTTCCGACTACTGGAAATGCTGGATGCCGGAGCACCCAAACCGGCTTTAATTCTGGGTTTCCCGGTAGGATTTGTCGGGGCCGCCGAATCCAAAGCCGAACTGGCCACCAACAGTCGGGGAGTGCCATTTATTACGTTGCACGGGCGACGCGGTGGCAGTGCAATGGCAACGGCGGCCGTGAATGCGTTAGCGAAAAAGGATGAATTATGACTAAGGCTACTGGTAAATTGTACGGTTTGGGTATTGGCCCTGGCGATCCAGAGTTGATTACATTGAAAGCTTATCGGATTTTGCAATCGGTGCCGGTGATTGCCTATCCGGCGATGGAAAATGGTAAGGTGCTGGCGCGGGCGATCGTCGCAGATTATCTGCGGCCGGAGCAAATTGAGATTCCGATGCCGTTGCCTTTTAGTCCGACGCGATCGTCTCAACCTTATTATGATATTGCTGCCGAGAAAATTGCCGCACATCTGAGCGAGGGACAGGATGTGGCGGTCTTGTGTGAGGGCGAACCTTTTCTCTACGGCTCGTTTATGTATCTATTCAACCGTTTGTCCGCGACATTTACCACTGAAGTTGTGCCGGGAATTTCTTCGACAATGGCGAGTGCGGCTGCGTTGGGAGTGCCGCTGACTTATCGTAACGATGTGTTAAGTATTATGCCTGCGACGCTGGATGCTGAGGTTTTGCGCGATCGACTGGCGGTTGTTGATGCTGCTGTGATTATTAAGCTGGGCAGGCATTTTGCCAAAGTCCGGGACGTGCTCATTGAGTTGGGACAGTTCGATCGAGCTTTGTATATAGAACGGGCAACTATGCCAAATCAGCGCATTCGGGCGATCGTAGATGTCGATCCCGCTGAAGTTCCCTATTGGGCTCTCATTATGATCCCCAGCCAGCAAAAGTCTGTATCCTAATATTTCTATGCCTGAAGGCGACGAGCTTCCAGGCTTTCCCTACTTTTTGTCCATTCTTTGCCATTTATCCACCATTCCTGATATTAATAAGTCACTCTTATGGCTTTCATCAGTTAATCTGTTGTTAAAATACTTTACAAACCTGAGAATATGCTTTATATTTATTTACATGGCGGAACACAAAGCCGTCACGAACATTGAAAACCAAATAAAGCAATCATAAACAAATGACAACAA
>NZ_JAUBPS010000059.1:0-38303 GCF_036700865.1 Microcoleus sp. S13C4 | reverse complement strand
TGGGGAGCCCTTGTTCTTTGAGCCACCACCGAAAATTCCCTTGACAACGGGCTTTGAGCCTTAACTTGTCACCAATGTTTTACGAATGAATAATCTTAAGGAGGGAGAAGTTGATTTAACTGACTTAAAAAAATCGGCAAGTTTTAAAGCTGCTAGCTTACTACTTCAGCCTTTAGATGTACTGTTTAACCGGACAAATAGCATTGAACACGTTGGGCGAACTGCTATTTGGCGAGGACAAATTGAACCAGCATCATTTGCTTCATATCTTGTTCGCCTCATACCTGATCAATCAAAACTAATTCCAGAGTACCTCAATATTTGGCTCAATTTCCCTTCGACTCAGCTATTAATACGACGCTATGCAACACCGGGAGTTCATCAGGTAAACATCAACCCAACAAATCTTCGCAAGGTGTTGATTCCTTTACCTAAAGAAGTTTCGGAACAGCGTCGTATCGTTGAAATCTTTGGCTCGATCAACTCAACGATCGCACATACCTCCTCCCTCATCGCCAAGCTCAAGCAGATGAAGGCCGGCCTGCTGCACGACTTGCTGACACGGGGGTTAGATGAGAATGGGGAATTGAGGGATGCGATCGGGCACCCCGAACAGTTCAAGTCTTCACCACTTGGACAAATCCCGAAAGATTGGTATGTATTAGAAGTAAATCAAGTGTCAGAAGACATAACCTATGGCTTAACAGTTCGACCGCAATATATTCCTCAAGGTATCCCGTTAGTTTCTACAAAGGAATGCTTTGACGGATGGATTGATTACGAGAATGCTAATAAAATCTCTGAATTTGATTATAGAGCGCTGAGATTTCGTAGCATCCCCAAGCCAGGAGATGTTCTATTCACAAAAACTGGAACAGTAGGCAGAGTAGCGACAATCAAATTTGGTGACCCAAAAAGTGCTTTATCACAAAATGTTGCTTTAATAAAACCAAAATCCGATATTATCATACCAGAGTTTCTAGAATTATCTCTTAAGTCTGAAAGTATTCGTCGTCAAACTGCCGTTGGAATTACAACATTAAGTATTCCTGATTTACAACTGGCAGTAATTGGAAAATTTTTATTGCCTATTCCACCTAAACCAGAGCAGTCACAAATTATTATCCGCATCAACTCTCACAACTCCCGCATCCGGAAAGAAGAAGCCTACCGCGACAAGCTCAAACTCCAGAAAGAAGGACTGATGCACGACTTATTAACTGGAAAAGTGCGGGTCAAAGATGCCGATAAATTCACCTCTGCAAGTGATACAGTTTAGCTAGTCGTGGGATTTTCACCCATTAAATGAGAGGGAATATCAAACCCCAGACTGGATTAAAAGCGCTTGTGGCTGAAGTTCAGCACTTAGGCATTACTTCGATTGCCATCTCTGCTTTAGGGTGCGGTAACGGTATGTTAGACTGGTTAAGCTGTTGCACATTTAAACTGTGATACAAGCATTGCCCTTATTTTTGATTTTGCGACCCCATTTAATTATTAATTGCCCTGCATTTAAGAGGCGGTGCAATAAATACTCTAGCTCTTCAATAGATGTAAAAAGTCGATTGGCAATATATTCTTTTGCCGAATGCCATACTAATTCAATTAAGTTATAGTCTGGGCTGTATTCGGGGAGGAATTCTAAATGAAGATTAGGCATTTCTGTTTCAATTATTTTCAGGTACTCTTCTTTCTTATGAAAACTAGCATTATCCAGAACAATCACTATTTTCGCTCCTTTTTCAGCAAAGTCTGAGGCTTGATTACCTGCTGATACCCATTCATTGATTAGCTCTTCATAAAAGAGTTTTAGCACTTGATAAAAATTATATGAATTGCCTTTTTTTAGGAATTCTACCCACCTTTTTTTATCCGAATTCCTCACTCCTCCCATTACATTAACTCTGCCTTTTCTTCGGTCTCCTCTGACCTTTTTTCGGCTTCCTTTTTTACACCAGTTCTTTCTTCTGGTGACTCTTAAACTAAATCCACTCTCGTCCCAAAACCATAGCTGTAACCGTTCTGGCGATTCTTTTTCTATTTTTAAATATTCGGCTATCTTTATTTTAAACGCTGTTCTTTTTTCGGGATTTCTCTTTGACTCCAAACTATACTTTGCCCAGATGTAAACATACTTTTTTTGCTTTAATATCCTCCGAACTTGGACTCCACTTAATTTTATCCCTGTGGATTCCTCTAAGTATGTTGCTAATCTCTGCGCTGTCCATCGTCCAAAATCATATCCTAGTTCTTGAGGGTCTTTTTCTATAGTTTTTAATAATATCTCTATATATTGCTCGGTGGCTTTTTTGTGATTTCCCTTCATCCTTTCATCTATTAGACTTTCTAGATTGTCGGGGTCTCCCTTCATACACCAATAAGATACTTTATTTATTGAACAACCCAAAAACTCAGCGATTTTAGATTGTGTTTTTCCGTCATTGAGCAATAATAAAATCAGAATTCTTTCTCTGACATTTGCCTTTTCTTCCTCTTTTAATGCTTTCTGTAGTTTCTCTATTTGTTGGGGAGTGAGATGTTTTTTGGCTGGCATTTTTGTAGAGATTGACTAAACTTAATTTTTATTATACCCTATTTAAAGGTACAACAGCTTAGAAGTAAAGCCCCGGATTGAATCAGCGTTTGTTGAACTGCCAGAGGTAAAGGCGATCATATTGGAGCCTATTACTTTTTAAGCAGATAAATAGGAGAAGATTGCAGATGTGTATTCTTGAAGACACCCCAATTCCAATCACAGTTGTAGTTGAGGGAGAAGAGGTACAACTTTGCTCCTACAAAGTGAGGTCGGTACATCGACGGCACGGAAATACTAACAAATGTATTTGGACTATCTCTATTGAAGAAGAGGTAAATTGTTTCAAGGATTCAGTGTTCAAAAACTGGTTAGAAAATAAAGAAGGATGGGGTTTAAAAATTAATGCAACAAATGGAGGTTTAGAGCAAGTCGGTGTGTCAGAGATAAAGGAAGGGCTGAAGATTGCAAAATTTGTTGACACTAATTCAACTAATGAGTGGCATGGATATCCAGCCGACTATTGCAGAAGAATTAATGATAAACCATCTCTAAAAGTCCTAAACGATTGGAGGGACAAGGGGATCATTAGTAAAACTCAGATGGGCAAAATTACACGAGGCCAGAAATGCAACCTTTAAAAATTACTATATATGGTGACTTTTGGGACTGTCAGATATATAAAGGAAGACTCTATCTTTGGTATACAGATGGTTCTGTGGGTGTATATGACTGGGACAAGCTCGTAGAAACAAATTTTAGCAATAGAGTTGATAAGCAAGTTCTCAGATATGCCTTCACCAGGGGTAACTCTCTTTATAGAGATGAGCGATCTTTTAAAAACACCGATTTTAAAAAAAATCTTCTAACAAAATTTTTTAATGCTTCTAACAAGGATTTATCTATTCAATTGGAAATGCTAAAAAATTTTGAATATTCTAAGCAAGATGATCCTATGGGCGAATTACCTACTGATACTTGTATTTATGACACTACCCTTTTTGCAATCAATGATTTAGGACTCTATAGCGCATCTATTCATAAAAAAGAGCTAAAATTTGGTATTAGTACCAGCTCGAAGAAGTTGTGGGATTGCCCGTTATTTTCTATTAAGGCTGCTAATCGTTCTCTAGCTATGGCAGGAGGAGATCAAGGTGTTTTTGAACTTCATCTTGACAACTACTATGGTGATTTATCAATGCTAGAGGAAGTCAACAATAGGATTTATAAAGTTAGTGATCATCATTCATCATTAGTTAATTGGTCTTTTGCAAGTTTATATAGTTCATCTTATGTTGATTCGGGTTTTTTAGCAGCTTTTGGTTGGAATAAACATAAAGAAGTGGAAAGACCTGAAAGAATATTTAAAAAGCTAATACCCGACTCAGATATTTTTAATAAATCCGGATTTAGCTGGGGTTCTCAGGAAAAGATCTATCTAGCTAACTGCAACACAATAGAAGTTGTTAAATATACTCAAAAAAATGTAAATTTAGAAAATGAAAATAAAGCTTTTCAGCATTTGAATTCAATCACTTTTAAGGAAAATTTAGGAAAAGTAATTAGTGGAGGCATAGCTTACTTTGGTGTCATTATTGAATATGATGATGCTCTTCAAGTTTTATGCAGTGATGATACTCTAATTATTTTACGAGAGTCAGTAGCTAGATGGAGAGTATATCCTCGATCAAAAAGATATGAAAATCACTTACACGTAATTTACGAAGATCGATTAGTAATATATTCTTTTAATCATGATTACTTTGTCGATCAAATTCATAAGGTAAGAGGAATTCAGTATAGGGAAAAATAGAAACCCTCATAGGATATCTGAAAAGTAGAAAAGCTCTTATAACGGAAGACTTTGGATAGTGTAAATACAGTTCAATAGTGGTTTAAAAGTAATGCCCCAACAAACCCCTGAGTATATTTATGTTGAAAAGCCAACCATCGACCAACTTATCAGCATGGGTTGGCAGTATATCGAAGGCAGTTGGGATAATCCCCAAGTTACTGATCGCGAAAACTTCAAGCAAGTCTTAATTGGCGATCGTCTAAAAACCGCCATCAAGTGCATCAACCTCGATGACAGGGGCAATCCTTGGCTCGATGATACCCAAGTCAATGCCGCCGCGAGTCAATTAGAGCGTCTGGGCGCACAAAGACTAATGGAAGCCAATCAAGCCGCTACAAATTTACTCCTCAAAGGCACCACTGTTCAGGGACAAGACGGCAAAGATCGCACCGTCCACTTCATCGACTTCGAGCATCCCCAAAATAACGACTTCCTAGCCATCAATCAATACCGAGTAGACCCCCCTGGGGCAACAGGCAAAGGGGGGTTTATCGTCCCGGACATCGTGCTACTCGTCAACGGCATCCCCCTCGTCGTCATCGAGTGCAAAAGCCCCAACCTCGATAACCCCATCACCCAAGCAATCCGCGATTTGTTGCAATATTCCAACCAACGGGGAAGCAGCCAACCGGAAGGGGCAGAAAAGCTATTCCACTACAACCAGTTAATGATAGCTGCCTCTAAAGGACGCGCAGTAGCAGGAACCATCGGCGTGAATTACGAGCATTATGTCGAGTGGAAAGACACCACTCCCTGCCCCAAAGCCAAAATTGCCGCAGAACTCGGTGTTACCGAACTCAATTCGCGCCAAATGCTCATCGCCGGGATGCTACAACCCGCCAACCTCCTCGACATCCTGCGAAACTTTACCCTCTTCAAAACCAGCGACAGACGCACGATTAAACTCGCCCCCCGTTACCAACAATATCGGGCAGTCCACGAAGCAATTAGGCGACTTCTCCACAACCCAAGCCACACGCAACACGGCACCGATGACCAACGTGGTGGAATCATCTGGCATACCCAAGGCTCCGGCAAAAGCCTGACAATGGTGTACCTGATCAGAAAAATTCGCACCATCCCCGCCTTGCGTCGCTTCAAGATAGTCGTCGTTACCGATCGCACCGACTTAGAAAAACAACTGTCCGATACAGCCTTCCTTACAGGCGAACCCTTACAAAAAGCGAAAAACGTCAGAAAGCTAGAAAGCTACCTCAAACAACCCGGTGCTGGCTTAGTCTTCGGGATGATTCAAAAATTTAAAGGTGGTGAAGACTCAGAAGAAGAAGAAAAAATTGAGCCTATGCCAAAAAATCTCAATCCTTCTGAAGATATATTAGTGCTAATTGATGAAGCGCATCGATCGCACGCCAGCACCCTCCACACGAACCTCTTGACAGCATTACCCAATTGTGTCCGAATTGGTTTTACTGGTACTCCGATCGTCCAATCTGCCAAAAAAACAACTAAGCAAATTTTTGGTGATTTTATCGACCAATACAATATCCGCCAATCTCAAGAGGATAAAGTTACTTTACCCATTCTTTATGAAGGGTTAGAAGCCAGAGGTGTAGTCACCCAAGGCGATGACCTAGATAAACTATTTGAAATCGTATTTCAGGATAAAACCCCAGAAGAACGGGCGCAAATTAAAGCTAAATATGCGACTAAAACCCAAGTCTGCGACGCGCGAGAGCTGATTAAAGCCAAAGCTAAAGATATGCTGCGCCATTATTGCGATCGTATCCTTCCCGGAGGTTTTAAAGCGCAAGTTGTCGCCTCAACTCGCCTCGCCACCGTCCGTTATCAAGAAGCATTTTTAGAAGCACAAAGAGAACTGGTGCAACAACTAGAAACTCGCGCCCCCATCCTGCCAACTTTCGACACTGAAACCCTAGAAAACCTGGAGGATGCAGAAACTCGCTTTCTCGCCCAAGCCTTACCACATTTAGAAACAATCCGCCGCCTAGAATTCGCCGCCGTCATTTCTGCCGATAAAGATGACGACCCCAACTGGAAAAAGTGGACTGATAAGAGTCAACAAGAAATCAATATTGCCAAGTTTAAAGATCCTTTAGCCAAAAACAGTTTAGCAATTTTAATTGTTAAAAGTATGCTATTGACTGGATTTGATGCGCCGTTAGAACAAGTTTTATATTTAGACAGAGGAATGAAAGAATATGAACTATTACAGGCTATTGCCCGCGTTAACCGCGTTCATGATGATACTAAAGAATATGGCTTAGTTGTAGATTATTACGGCGTGAATCTAGCAGAAGCTTTAGCAATTTACGAAAAGGTAGATACAGAAGCCGCTTGGTTTGATATTCGGGAAGAGTTGCCTTCATTGCGAGATAAACACCACCGACTCATCAATTTATTCAGCCAAAGCGGTTGCACGATAGACGATTTAGACGATTGTGTTGACGTGCTTAGGGACGATCGTCTCAGAGTCGAATTCAACAATTATCTTAAAGACTTTCTCGACACCTTAGACACAATTTTACCCCGTACCGAAGCCCGTTATCCTTATAACTTTGTCAAAGATGCCCAAAAATTGGGTCTAATTAAAAAATCGGTTGCCGACCTTTATCGAGATGAAAAACTAAACATTGTCAGCGCCAAAGAAAAAGTCCGGGCATTAATTGACCAATATATTGAATCCCAAGGTATCGATCCAAAAGTTCCGCCTATTGATATTATGTCTCTGGACTTTAAAACTCACGTCCAGCGGCATCGGTCAATTAAAGCCCAAGCAGCCGAAATGGAATTCGCCGCCCGCCACCACATTGATATCCACTATGATGAAGACCCTGTTTATTACAAAAACTTGAGCGATAAACTGGAAGAAATCCTCGCTTCTTTCGCCGAAAACTGGCAAGAAAAAGTAGAAGCTTTGCGGAAATATATCGAAGAAATCCAAACAGGTCGCCAGACCGATGAAACCGGGTTAGACCCGAAAACTCAACTGCCATTTCTGAATATTTTAGGCGAACATTCTGACAAAAACCTCACCGAGCTTGCAACACTAACCGTCGAAATTGTCAACCACATTAGGCAAGAACTTCGACGGGTAAATTGGGACAGACCTGTCGTTCAAGAAGATTTAAGAAAGTGGATAGCCGGGTATTTAGATGATAAGGATGCAGTCAATTACGAACAATTAGAATCAGTAGCCGATAAACTGGTACAACTTGCCCGTAAAAATCGATCTCGCCTAATCTTATGACAACGCTAACCTTTGGCGACCTTTCCTTTGAATTACGCCCGAGTGCCAAACGCCGCACCATTGGCATCACCGTCGAACGAGATGGTCAATTAATTCTGTCAACTCCCCCACAAGTGCCAATTGAAACATTAGAAAAAGTCGTCAACGAGAAGCGCTTATGGATTCACAGTAAACTCATTGAGAAAGAATCTTTCAATCCTCCCACCCCTGCTAAAGAATACGTTTCCGGGGAAGGCTTTTACTATCTGGGACGCAGCTACAGCCTCAAACTGGTGGATGGCGTGGAGGGAAAGCCACCTTTGAGATTGTATCAAAGTCGTTTTGAATTGCAGCAAGAAGCGCAGGCGCAGGGGAGAGAAGCTTTTATTCGATGGTATTGCGCTCGCCTTTCGTCGATTTTAGATACACAAATTGCTGCTTTGGTCGATCGCCTCGAAGCTTCTCCCCGTTCCGTGCAAGTGCGAGATTTAGGCTATCGCTGGGGTTCCTGCGGACACAAGGGAGATTTATATTTTCACTGGCGAGTGGCGATGCTATCGCGATCAATGATTGAGTATCTGGCGATTCACGAAATGGTGCATTTGATTGAACCGCACCATAATCATGCGTTTTGGGATAGAGTCGAGCAGATTTTGCCCGATTTCGAGGAACGTAAGCGCTGGTTAGCTGAGAATGGCGTGAATTATGACCTTTAGCGAATCACAGGCCACGACGGTATCTATCTCTAGATTGGTGCCACGAAGTTAGAAAACTAGCATTGAGAAGCCGATGAGTTCACACTGCATTTGACAAAGCTTCGCTTCCACCCTCAGCTCACCCAAATGTGGGAGAGCTTTTTGTGTGATAGGGCCGAGGCACTTACAACCGAAAAGCCCTCTGGCGTAATATTTTTTATTTTCTCTGACTACTAATAAAAGGTGTGAAATTGGCAACGTCTCCCCGATAAACCCACGGAGTTTACTGCGCTCATCCATGCAGCCACACCAAGATCAACTTCGCATCCGACTCCACTTGGAGTCACGGCGGTGTGGAAATTTGCGAGACGCTTTAGCATAAGTTACGTTATTTGTCAAGATCAGGCAAAAAAAATTTATGGCTCTGCCCACAGATGAATTTTCCCTAAATTTTTTCTTGACATTCGCAGATATAACTCATAACATTAGTAGTACCTCCTACTTTTTTATAGTAAGAGGTACTAAAAAGAATACTTGGCTAAGGAAAACGCTATGCACATTACCTATCATGCCGGTCAAAGAATGAATCACCGTGGTATCACAAAAGAGATGATCGAACTCACGATTCAATATGGAGAAGTTCAGGACGAGGTGACAACTTTGAGCCGAGATGCCGCAACGCGCTTAGTGGCTGAACTTCAGCGCCAGGTGAAGATCGCCAAGAAACTAGAGGAAACAAGGTTGGGCCGAGATGCAGCAACACGCTTAGTGGGCGAACTTCAGCGCCAGATGAAAATCGCCAAGAAAGTTCTCGACAAAGGCGGTCTTACCGTTGTGATCGCTTTTTCCGCTCAGAGTGTAATTCTTGAGGAAACCATCATTCTTGATGAAACTATCCTCATTACTACATACAACTGCGCCCATCCGAAGAAGAGTAGAAAGTGGCAAGGAAAGAAAAATAAATTCCGCCTATGTAACCAGACCGAACGGGTGTTTAGATTTCATAATAAAACTTAGATATTTTAAAGCCCCTTTAGGGGCTGCAAACCTCTTGTTCGCAAGGGAAAGAACCTAATGATCTAATAAAAAGGTTTGAAATTCTTGAAATACTAGATTTAGGCTCCTTCAAGCTAAAACTCTTTGTCTATCTACATTTTAAGCCAGTTAAACGTTAATTTTTGTCTACATCCCGATATAAGGAAATACCATGAAAAGTGAATATATACTTGGGCAAATGCTCGACATCTTTCGAGGCAACCATCATTTTACGACAGACGAGAACACTCAAGTGGTTCTGCAGATATTGGCGTGGGCAAAACTTTCGCTAAACGAAAGTCTTCCCTCCGATCTACAACTGACTAAAAATTCAAGACTCACCACTTCTACAGAACTCTTCAATAGCTTTAAGAGGCTCAGTGAATGCCCAGAGCTTGGTGAGAACAAAGCAGCGTTCGAGAATATCGCTTATTTGCATAGGGATATTTCTCCGGGCGTATTTGTAGAGGCGCTCGATTTCGCGCTCGATTCCGCACACAAAAATCTGTTAAACTCTTTCGACTTTCCTGAAGACTTTTACCTTTCGTTTCTATCTCATGGATCGCCCATCCCGATAGAAGTAATCAAAGTTATGTCCGCTCTGGCGGGAGACCTGAAAGGAAAGAGGGTTTACTGCCCCTACGACTCCCTTTGCCTTATTGCTCGTCAGGTTAGTAAACAAGATGGAATTCCATCAATAGAAACACCTTGGGTGTCTCCTATCCCTTGGCTCATAAGCATCCTTACGGATGCAAATATCCGCACTATAGTCACTAGCGATCCCCTTCAAAGACCAGCCTTTCTGAAGGAAGGCAATCTTCAAAAGTTTGATTTCACTATTGCATTTCCACTTTTTGGACAAAAAATTGATATCGAAGTCTATAAAAGAGACTTATTCAATAGGTTTAAAGAACCAACCTCATCAGGTTCTGTTCTTACCCTGTACCACATAATCGCTCAAACAGAAGGAAAAGCCATTGTCGCAATACCAGGTAGCATCCTCTTTAGTCGTGGAGCTGAACACTTGTTGCGAAAAGATCTACTTCAGCAAGAAATGATTGAGGCGGTTCTCAGTATGCCAGCAGCCCTACTGCCTTTCACCCCAATTCCATTTTCAATTCTCATACTCAATACTCGGGGTAAAGCCTCCACAGTGCGCTTTGTTGATGGAGCAGCAGAGCAATTTTCAACTAGAGATGGGAGAAACCGCTCTAAGCTTGTGAACTGGGAATTATTGCTCGAGATTTTCCATAATAGCAACGATGAGGCTATCGTAGCTAACATTCCAACTATAGATATCCTTCTTAAAAACGATGCAAACCTTGAAGTTTCTCGCTATCTCTTACCTCCAGCGCAAAAGGTAATTCGGCATCTTTTGAGCAAAAACGAGACTCGGAAACTCTCTGATCTGGTTACGTTTCTTCGTCCATCAAAACCTCTACCAAAAAATGAAACCGAAGGAATTCCAGCGCTTGAGGTGGGTGTTTCGGATTTTCCCAACTATGGCTACCTCACAACTCCTGAGAGGCGGGTATTGCTGTCACCAAAAGTCTTTAATTCACAAGAGGGAAAAAGCTTTTTGTGTCCCCGTGACATTATTATTTCGATAAAAGGAAGCGCAGGGAAACTCGCTATTATTCCCGATAATGTACCTCCAGTTGGCCCTAATGCTTGGGTAGTAAATCAGTCTTCGTTAATTATGCGTCCACAGGGTAGCATAGATCCACGGGTTTTATTTATGTACCTCTGCTCTGATGTTGGAGAAACACTGCTTAAGGCGATTATTTCAGGGGCAACTGTCCCTCTCATACAGCTACAGCACTTAAAAGATGTAGAGATTATCGTTCCCGATGCGGCAAAAGCGGAAAGCATTATTAACACATTTAAGGAACAGGTTCAGATACAGGATCAAATCAACAAACTTCAGGAAGAGCTACAACATTTGAGTAAATCCCACTGGAATATCTCCTCATCTACTAGAGGTTAGTAGTAGCCAAAATTTTAAGCTGATAAAGCTTTTGATGTTTGCATCACAATCTACTTTATATTCTTTTCCTCCCCATTTTTAGCTAAATCATTTGAATGAATCAGAACGGGTTTCCAGCATCAATCCGATCGCAGTGGTGCGATCGGATTGATGGGGTCAATGAGGAGCTTGCCTCAAAAAGGCTTGCACGCTTATTCGGGTATTCGAGAGCCTGTAAGGGTTTTGGGGCGTTTTTTGCCCTCTAAAATTGAGGAGTGTCACTTCACCAACTGTGGTAACGAAAGTATTAATGGTAAGATCGATCGACTACATATAAAAACTGTAGCTGATCTGTGGCTCATCATCAGCAGCACCTAAATATTTCATAACCTGACCGACTTTTCGAGCACAAGCCAGCGTAATTGGATACTTTCCATCAAATTGAGTGTTGTTCCAATTCATTTTGGTTAAACCTAAAATTTCCTGGCAAATTACGCCAGGTGATTCATCCGACTTGACAACTCGAATCTCCAAAGGTTGTGGAATATACTTTCCTGTATAGGTTCTGTAATGTTCAACCGAACCCCGGGTGTACAGCAAATGATTTTCCTCATTCAATTCAATATGAATACCTCGGTATGATGGATATTCATTTCCACGTAAGAGGCGTAAATCACTGTCAAGAATAGTGACAAAATCCACCTTGCGAACTCGCATTTCTTTTGCTGCTGACTCAAAGCCATCAAGTTCTTCATCACTGTATTTTGAGGATTTATGCAACACAAGCCGCGCTGGAGAAGTATCTAATGCAGTTTCATACTCAGCTAGAGCACGCTTTAAGAGGTGATAGGCTTGTGCTGCTTTCAAATGAGGTATTCGATCACTTTTATCGATATTAACCGGGGTTCCTCGCAAAATTACATTATTGCCTAATTCATCAAAAATTTGGGCTAAACTCGTGTTCAACACCTTGCGATCGCGACTTCGATAGAATCCTATCCCAACAAAACATACTGAGGGGCGATTGATATTGGTAACCAGCTTCCAAGGAACCGTTCGGTTAGTTTTATAATAAATAGCAGTACAAAAGTTCCAGGCTTTTGTAGCATCATCCTGCTGACCTTTTACATTCGACTCTAACGAAGCTTCTCTAATAATTTGCAATGGTTTTCCAAGAGACATTGCTTTAGCTTTTAGCGCCCGTCTAAAGTTGACTTCTAAAACATCGTCTTCTCCATCTTCTTCATTTTCTAAAGTTTCTACGACGGGAATTATTTCTGGCTTATAAATTTTGTCATATAGTCGAGTGGGGATAACACAGGTTATAACATCAATCACGCGATTTTGAGCCAAAAATTTAGCTTGGCGATAGTATAATTCAACTGCTGCATAAACTCGTTCATTCCAATCTTTAATCTGAACGATCGCATTAATATCTGAGTTATTCAGTACCCTAGTAATTTCTTCATCAATTACTAGGAGTGCTTTAAATCCAAAGTCGGATTTGAAGCCACAAAAGGGAACAAACAGGTTAGGTTGACGACTGTCTGGTTTAGCAGGAATGAATTGAGAACACTTCTCTAACCAAGTATATAATTTGGATAGCGTATCACTGGTTCCCACAGCGCCAACTATAACTCGTTCACGTCTGATTTTAAGTTTCGTATCATAAACGTCATAGTTAGTAATACCTGTTCTTGGACAAAGGTGAGAGCCTTGACCAAATTCTAATAAAGGTTCTTTAATGTAGTGTAATTTCATAAGTCGAAGGATAATGCTGTTTGCTCCCAATCATTAGTCTTAACACTGCCGTTCCTTGGTGATTTTGGATTCCACTCATCATCATTAAGTAGCGGAGCATTTTCAAAGGTGATGAGTTCACCAAACCCTAAAAAAGGGTAAGGATATCTAGTAACAAAGAGATCGGAAGATTTCTCTGTTTTTAAGAAAGCTACAATAAACCGCAAATGATTATAAACGTTTTTATTATTCTCCTCTCGCTTCAACCAATCGAGCTTATCTTTAGCATAGAAGGAACGTCGATATCCGTCGAAACTGAAAAACCAGTCTGGGATAATAGTAAGATACCAGCTTTGACTAAATCTCCGATATTGTGTATGAAATGCTTGGTGCTTACAGTAGGAAATTTCATCGGGCTTATTATTCTTCATTACCCGTTCGTAAACAGTTCGAGTACTCTTTCTTTCACCATACCATTCCTCTTTCCGTATTGGGTTCCCGTCAAATTCTACAAAAATGAATTGTTGCTCTTGATGCTGCCAAATAACATTTTGACGATATAACTTTTGTTGTAAGCATCGTCTTAACAAGGATTTGAAGACATTTTCAAAGTTTCGATCGATTTCGTAAAACTCCTGGGACTCAAGCGAGATTGTTGTTCCACGATCGACGATTGCCGAAATCGGTATGTTATCATCCTTTAAATCATGGAAAGTTACGATTTTTCCTTCATGACAGATCCAATCTACCCCAAAAGCTAACCCTGCTTGCTCAAGAGCAGCACGCGCAACATCTCGTGTTGAGGCATCTTTCTTGAGTTTGTTTTTATAATCTTTGGACTTTTCAATAACTTTTTCCCGCTCAACAACTAAATCTGAAATGTATAGCTCTTTAGGGAAGAATAATTCTAACAGATTGAGGTAAACCGTCTCTGTACCTTGAGCATAGTGTGAGCTAGAAGTTGTAACTGGAACTTGACTTTTATTCGATCCAGTAAATTCGCTATTCCATTGTTGAGAATCTAGACTGCCTATTTCTGCAACGATAACGCTGAGTTTTTGTTTAGTCTCCAAACCGCTAAACTCACTATCAGCCATGTTATTAAGAAATCTTAAAAGTTGTGTTTTTCCTTCATCTAATATAAGTTCTATTAATTCTGAAACGAAAACAAAGCTGCTTTTCTCCAGAGAACTCATGCGGGGAATCAGATAATCAAACCCTGTGAAATTCAAGAGAGCTTTGCGCTCTCCAAAGCTTTGAGTAGCTGGCATTTTTACTAGAATCGGTAGCAATTTATCTGAGAAATTTATAGTCATTGAAATCTAAATAATTGTAGAATCTCTCCGAAACTAGGTAGTCGATGCTGCGACCTTAAGCATATCTGCAAACTCTGAAGGTAAGTCAGCTAAGATACTTGTTACCAGAATACCCTCATTTCTAAAGTAACGCTGCTGGGTGGCCGGTTCAGGAATATTACCTCCAGCGTGGTGGAGGGCAAGAACCTCCCAGCCATCACTAAAAACTGGTGAACCAGAAGAGCCATTCAAGGTAGAGGTTATATATTGTATTATATTGCCACCTACATATTGAACAAAATTGTTTTGCAGTGAAATTTGCTTGGGTTGTCCCAATGGGTGTTGAATAATATTGACTCTGATACCCCTACTAATCGCCCTAGGTAGTAGTGGTAACCACCCCCATTTTCTTCCAGGTTCTCCTTCGATTTGAACTAAAGTGTAATCCAAGGAGCCATTAGTATGAAATACCCCATTTGGTTTGGCGCGATACTCATCTATCTGTTGAGCTTCTCCTTGGAAGGTCTCTTCATAATTAAAACGAAAAATTGAATTTGTAAGTAAATTTGAGATGGGCAATACATGATTGTTGGTTAACAACAAATCTGGAGCCACGAGAAACCCTGTACCTGACCAACGTTTTTGGCTCGTCTGTACCCCAACATAGGCAATTGACCGAGATACCTGAAGCCCTTGGCGCAAGAATGAGATTGGACGTAGCGTATTTTCACCAATTATTTTCTCTAATACATCTGTAGTGGTTTCTGTCCCTCGCCAATCGTGGATGTTAGGTAATGTTGCGATTGGAGTCATCATGTCATACTTGATCAGCAACCTATCCAAAGAAGCTTGCTGCTGCACTCCTACCACACTCTTCAGGGTATTCAAGAAAAGCCCCAGGACCTCGTGCTCGAAATTTAAACGCCCGTACTTTGACAGATAGCTAACGATCTCACTAACTGCAACAAATGAAGCACCTGAAAAATCGATCATTGGTGTCAACTGTTTCAAACCAGCTAGCTCCAAAAGTCGCTGGCGCGCTCTCTCCGTGGCTAGTTCTGGTATATCTTTTAGTAGAGTTATTAATTGTTTACAGTCTTCAGCTTCTAAATTGACCATATTTTTATTAGTCTTTCAACAAAGAAGCCTCTTTGCTGAGAGGGGTAAAGGATAACGGTGCAAGCCCTCACCCTTAACTAAACCCAACAAAATACAGAAGGCTTCCTCTTCCAGAATAGCAAAGCAAATGCCAATAGTATGGTCGCAACTAACTATTAATCCTCTTCAGCCATCTTCAGCAATGTTCCTGTCATACATAACTGCTGAATCAACTATCTTAATTCGTAAACACGTTAGTCAGTTTACGCTCATAGTATCAAGCTGTCTTACAAGCGGGGTTAGCCAGCACACCCCATTAACACATCCAGGACTAAACCCCCAGTCACATAGCAGCGATGAGTGCAATCGCCCGAACAATATCTCCCGCTCCGTAACCCCAGCCGAGGGAGCAAATTTTTGGAGCCACATCTCGCTCATTCGCTATTCGCGAATGTAGAATAAAGCAAACCGCAAGCGATCATCGCCAGTTATGCTCAAACCCCAGGATATTGTTGCCGTAAGTAAGTCGGTGCGAAAGTTTATAACTATGTAACAAAAGATTAAGTAACCAGCTGGGAGCTAAATTTAATGCGTTTTGTAGGGTAGTTTCCTTTTTTTCCTCTAGCTTCTACCCCCTTAATTACGGCATAAGCCAGCTCTAATTCATCTTCAAACATTTTTCCTGCCAGCTCGTCTTTTTTGATATGTTGCCACTCCAACTCTATCGGATTCATTTCTGAACAATATTTGGGTAAAAATAAGATATATAGACCCTGGCTTTCCCACTTAGACCATAATTGTTGAACTTCA
Organism: Microcoleus sp. S13C4; assembly: GCF_036700865.1. Classification (NCBI taxonomy): domain Bacteria; kingdom Bacillati; phylum Cyanobacteriota; class Cyanophyceae; order Oscillatoriales; family Microcoleaceae; genus Microcoleus; species Microcoleus sp. S13C4. The sequence goes on along the minus strand of NZ_JAUBPS010000059.1, from coordinate 22,068 downwards.
TGACATCGATGTATCGGGCCATTATCCTGTACTATTACTCTGATTCGTTTACTATGAGCGGTTTCCTGGGCTTCTGATTCCATCATTCTGATATAAGCTTTTCGATCGACACCCCCTATTACTAAACCGTAAACACAGCTTAATTCATGTTGAAAAAGTCCTAAAATACTTAATCTCCGACCACGCCTCTTCGTTTGTTCTAGCCGTTTTTGCTGTCCTCGTTTGTAATAAGTGTAACTAGGTTCGCTCCACGCACAAAATCCTGATTCATCTAAATATTTTAAGTCAATTTCTCCCGCAGCAGCCGCCCATTCCAGCATATCTAGGTCTGCTTGTTTGATTTGGCGTACTGCACTTTCTTGTTTTCCTTTGTGGCTCTTCCTCGCTCATTTCCAAATAAACCCTTTTTTTTTAGTATTCGTCTTAATCGATCCGGACTTAGTTTAATAGAACGCTCTTTTTCTAATTTCTGGGCTAATTGAAGGCTGTTGTACGTGCGTGGTTCATTTTTGAGGCATTCTGTTAAAAACTCTATGTCTTCTTCTTTCCATTTCGGTTTTCCGCCTCGACCCGGTAATTCCCAAAGCCCTTCCATGCCTAGTTTTTGCCATTTATGTAAAACCTCCCTCACTGTTTGTGGGGTCCAATTAAAGTGAGTCGCTATTTTTTCAACGTACCAGCCATGTGCATTTAATCTAATTACTTCGGCTCGGTCTTTGACTTTTTGTGGAACATCCGTAGTTCTCAGTTTTAATAGAGTTTTATCTTGCTCTTGACTGAGAAATACCCTTAATCTAGCGCCCATAGATTGAGTTACCTTAGTAGACGTATTCTCTATGTTTACTTATCTTAACATAGTTTTGTTTTTTCTCACCGACTTACTTACTCAAAGTCCACAGTTGGTCTGGATCGAACTAGACTTACAGCTCCCTCGCTCAAAGCTTGGGTGTGAGCGCATCCGAAGTTCACGGCACTCTCTTGAGATGCGAAGCTGCAGGTCTGTATGATCACTCGGATCGGAGGATAGGGAAGCAAGCACTCCTAACAAAACTTTATTTACTATTTTTAAATAAAAATAATGCACCTCATGAATGCGGTAATCCTAGGTGTCAAGGCGATCGCGCTCTTGCTGGCTATCGGACGAACGATTCCCTCGCCATCATCGACATCAGCCGGCTGCTTCGCTTGCAAACAGGAGGGCAAGGCGCGATCGCGTCAGGCATCCGCCGCCGATACTCAACAGCACCAACTCGAATGTGTCGTGCGATGCTCGGCTCCATCGTAAAGGCGGCTGCCCTGTACACCAATTGGCTCGCTCTTGGCTTCAATATCGACTCACGCGAGCGAGTGTACAGCGAGCGTCAAAGTCCAAACTGCCCCCGCCCGACTTTCGAGCCTTGGCTGTCGAAAGTGAACGATCACTAACTTCAACTCCCAAGAATTCCTATGGCACTCTTGCAAAAACCATAAAAACCATAAATTGATTATTTTTACCCCCCCTATAACGTCTATTTGACATGGCTTGCTATGCGACTACCGTACTTATTACGAGGATTGAGGAGGATTTACAAGGGTCTAAAATACAAAAAATCGTGTTAAAAGCAACAATTATTTACAAAAGTGATAAGCATTTATACTTAAGATGAGGCTAAAAGTAGGAAATAGGAGGTGTAATGAGTAATAAATGTGCTATTTTTTCCTCTTTTTTCCTCCTTTTTTAGCCCTCTAAAATCCGCATCCAGGTCAAATACGGTTTTTACAAAGTAAAATAGCTCTCAATCAAAGGGTGGGTGGGTGGCATTGACACTCTCAGGGCTGAAGCCGCTGAGATTCTTAAGAAATTGCGTTCTTAATATCCCTATTGCTAGGGTTCCCAAACTCAGCACGTTTGCTCGATTTGAGCGTACTGATATCTTTTGGGCGTTTAGGCGACGATGCGCCAAGTTTCGCGGAGTCCCCGCGTACTATTGACAAAGCTCTATCCCTGATGGTTTTTGCCGCACCGATATCGGCGTGTTCGTGATAGCCGCACTGATTACAAATGAATTTTTCATTTTCTCTGTTGGCTTTTTCAGTGTGTCCACAGTTCCGGCATTCTTGGCTGGAATATTTAGGATTAACTTTAACTACTGTCTTGCCCTGCTTCGCAGCTAGATACACGACTTTCAACCCCAAATTACCCCAACTCGCATCAGAGATGGCTCTATTTAAACCTTTCTTTCTGGATTGACCATTTTTCAGAAATCTTCCATTTTTCTCATCGGTTTTCGCTTTACAGCGACGCATTATCCCAGAAATATTCAAGTCTTCAATAGCTATGATATCCACTTTGCGAGATGCAATTTTGTGGGCAACCTTCCATTGATAAGCTTCGCGCTTGTCGCTAATCTTTTGGTGGAACTTACCGACTCTAATGGCTGCTTTCTTGCGGTTCTTACCGCCTTTAACTTTACGGATAACCCGTCTCTGTCTAATCTTCAGAGTACGTTTAGCTTTCTTAGTGGTTGAAAACTTAGGGTTGTCTATTTGGTAGCCATCGGAGAGATGAACCAGTTTAGTAAGCCCTAAATCAATACCTAAAACTTTGGGTTTGTCCCCGATAGTTTTGGGTGTGTGCTCAGGAATAGTTGAGTCTTCGATTCTGACAGAAATATACCAACCATTCTGACGCTTTTTTACCGTACAAGCTTTGATGGTAAAACCGTTGGGAATGGAACGCGAATTATGAAAGCGCATCCATCCCAGCTTAGGTAAGTAAATTTTATTGCCTTGGATTTTCACACCCATTGTGTAAGTAAAGGACTTAAAATTACTGCGGTTTTTGAAACTGGGAAAGCCTCGACCGTCAAAGAAATTCTTATAGGCTGTGTCGAGGCGTTTAACGTTCTGTTGCAGAACCGTCGAATCTATACCCGCGTACCAAGGGCGAGAAACCTTCAATTCAGGTAACGCAGTTATCTGAATATCTCCGGCACTTCTACGCGGGTTTCTTATCTTACCTTCCTTATCTACTTTTGAGTTTTTCCATGGGTTGCCTGTTGCACCATTTTTGCTCACAAAGCAGGTTAAGGGACAAGCTTTGGAGTGAGTTCTAAGATCGCAGTAATCCCCTTGAATAAACTGCTGATTGTACTGATTTATTCGGTCCTTTAAGCTCCAGTTGTACTGACTTCGCAGCATATCAAGCCAAGCGGACATTTTTATGTCTTGGGTTTGATTTGAGCGTAGTTTATAGACGTAGTTTGTTAGCACTCGGTTTCCTTACCTCCTGGCTACTACTATAGCATCCATCTCAGGGAATATACATTAAGAACTAAGAAAGATTCACGGCGGTTAAAACCGCGTCCCGCTTTCATCTCAGTTCTAAAGACTCTGAGTTTTCCGCTTGGGCTGTGTTATAAGCTTCCCCACTCCTCATTCTAGGAGTGGGGAAGCGGCCCTTAACAGGCTATTTTTGACATTCTTAGTTGCTCAAGTGGCTCAATCCAAATCATCAATGTCGTCGTCAGCAACATCCACTTCTTCATGCACACTTTGCGAGCTTGAAGCGACTCCGCTGCTCTGACGGGCGAGCCGTTGATTGCGAATGCCCCGATGCTTGGCGCGGCGATCGCGGATTGCATCCATATCGGTCAATCCGTATAGGATGCGACCAGCACGCATCAATTCCTTTAAAGGTGTTTCGCTGTAGTCAGCGCGAAATTGGGCATTATGTGTCTCCCAATCAAATTCGCCGCCGTTAAAACGAGCAACGCTTGCCAGTTCCCGACCTGATTCTTCTCTCAAAACTTCTAGTACCATTAGGCGAAGTTTATCGTTGTAACTAATGCACTTGTCGAGAGCTTTTATCTGAGTCTTATGAGCTTTAGCGGTATGGGTTGCATTAGTCTTTTGAACTTTTTCAGTGACTCTCATTTCTCAATCTTCCTGAATTCAAGTTTGTTCATATACACAGCAGCAATCGCTGCCTCTTTAAGTTTAATTATTGGGCTTAACTTTCACATAAAATATTAATAACTGTGTTTAAAACTAATTAAGTTGAAAGTAATTAATACTTTAACTATTTCCATGTAAGCTGAAATTTGATTAAATACTAATAATATTAATAAAATAAAAAACTCTACTCTACCGTTTTTAGGTAGAGCAGAGTTTTACATATTCAACAAGAGCGACGGTGAAGGAAACTGTAAAATTTGAGCGAGGGTGAAAGATTATTCTAAATCTTCGTCTTCGTCCTCATCTTCATCAGCATCATCTTCCTCATCTTCTTCCTCGGTATCGAAATCATCTTCGCTGTCTTCGTCCAAGTCTTCTTCAGATTCATCTGTTTCCTCATCTTCATCAGCATCAAGTTCATCTTCCAAGTCATCCACATCATCGGATTCATCCTGCTTGTTATAGCTGTTGCGTTTAGCAAGCGATTCTTGATTGAATTTGACAAGACCTTTAATTGCTTCTTGCGCGTCAACCTCGAAAACGTCGTACAGTTTGGCCATCACAAGAGCAATGACTTCAATATCGTGGCGCAGTGCATCAGGTTGACCGAATAAAGCTGGAAACACTTCATTATTCCAACGCTGCCAGTTCATCGTTTTGCCGCGTTTTTTCAACTGAGCAGCAATATCCAAACCAAGTTTTTCTTTGGTAGCGTGACCCACCTTAGTTTGGAGGCGTTTTTCGCGCAGTTGAATTTTGACTCCAAACTTTTTCAGAATGGTAGTTCGCACGCGGTCTAGAAGTGCGTCTGCTTGCTCTTCTACAGTGAGTGTCGAACGGCGACTGACCTGCGATTGTGTAGCTGCCGCTGGGCTCTTTGACTTAGCAGCACCATTGCTTTTGCCATTCAAAGTCACCGCTCCATTGGATGGGCGAGAGTTATGGTTTTTAGCTGTTGTTGTAACCATGAAGTTTGATTTAATTAAACTACTTCACGGCTAACAGCGCCGTTAGGCGCTCTCAAATTTCATCAAATTTATAATTAGTTTTTTTTTTAATTATGGCTATTAATAATTATTTATAAAATTATTAGTTTAAACAAAATTGATGTAATAACATGGTGTAATTACTTTGCAATCAGCCGAAATAAATAACTATGTATATTCAGTAAATTAGGTAAATAATTCCTAAGAATTAAGAGGATGTTTGACTGCTGTAGAACTGTTGGCTGATGGCAACGCTCGACCGTAACCTATCAATGAGAAGAGTACCTTTGAATATTTCTTGCCGTTGAATTTATGCGTATCCTCAATGACTGGCTCAGTTTGGCGCAAAGAGGCATTAAGATTGTCGGACTGGAGTATTACACGCCTGACCGAATCAGAGTATTAGCACAGTTTCACAATTGGGGGCAGGAACTGCATTTGCCTGTTTTCTTTTGGAACTCTGGGTACAGTTGCTTGCAGGAAATTGTGAGTTGGGACGGTCAGTGCATCTTACAAAATACTGACTTGCACCCAGATTCTGACGTGCTTCAGTTTCTATTAGAGAGTAGGAGAGAGGGAATTTACATTCTTGAGGGAGTGTTAGATTTTGACGAATCCGGTCAGGTGAGTTCGCGTCTGGGGTTTCAACTGGCAAATGCTTACTATCACTCATCTTGGTCTGCTGCTCCTCAGTTTTGGGTGATGCTGGAAAACTACATACAACTGCCGATGAACTTGCAGCCTTTGATTCCCGTACTGACGACTCCATTACCGTCCCGAGTTGCAGCGCAAAAGGTGGTGGAGTTGTTTTGCGATCGCCATCCTGGGCTTGATGACAAAAGTGACGAGGTATTGCAAGGTGCTTTGGTTCGAGCTTGCCAGGGGTTGCCCCAAGGTGAGATCGAGTTGATTTTGGAGCGATCGCTAGCTTTTGCTTCGACTGTGGAGGAAATAGCGCGGTTGGTGCTCGACCACAAGGTTAACAAGTTGCGGGGGCGAGGCCTAGAATTTATTGCCGAGGCAGATGTGCCGGATGCAGGTGGTTTAGACTTGCTAGAGGAGTCGCTGTCAAAGGTGGCTTCTCTGTTGAGTCCAGAAGCAGAGAAATACGGACTCAAATTTCCCAAGGGAATGATTCTCTGGGGGCCGCCGGGTACGGGCAAAAGTCTGAGTGCTAAACTTGCGGCTAAGAAGATGGGAGTACCGCTGTTGGCGGCTGATTGGGGTTCGATTGTCGGTTCTTCCAGGCCTGATTTAGCTTTGCGCGAATTGCTGGAACTGACTCAGGCTTTAAGTCCTACAATTCTCTATTGGGATGATTTTGATAAAGGTTTTGCAGGGTGGGATTCCAATGCAGATGGCGGAGTTTCTAGGCGGTTATCGGGGAAGCTTTTAACGTGGATGCAAGAGCATCAATACCCAATTTATATCGTGGCGACTGTTAACCGTTTGGGGATGTTACCGCCGGAATTAATTCGTCGCTTTGATGATATTTTCTTTGTGGATTTGCCTCACGAAGGGGCCATGTATGAAATTTTTAATCTTCATCTCAAAAAATATTTTCCTGAGTTCCGCAATGCTTGTATTTCGCCTTGGACGGATGATGAGTGGCGGATTTTATTGAGGGATTACAGGCTTTGTACGCCAGCAGAAATAGGCAATGCTGTGAGAAAATGTGCTGAAGAGATTTACTATCGCGATCGGCTACAAGGGAAACAGCCTGATGAATTGAAGGTGACTTTGCAGGACTTGCGACATCAGCGCTATCAGTTTACGCCGTCGATGCTTCGCGATGAGGAGCAGATTCTAGCGATTCGCAATCAAGCGAGTTATGCTAGATCGGCTAGTGGGCCGGATCGATCGCGATTTTCTATTCCGTTACAGGAATTGTTTGGGTAGTATCCACGAGGAATAGAGTTCTTAACTAACTCATTTACTGCAAGCAAGACTTTCCTATGATAGCCACAATGTGTCCGCAATCGCTTTCATCCATGCTGGCGAAAGCCTTTTCAGAGAAGCATTACAACCGTGAGAGTGAATTGGGTTGACAGATTGCCTACTCTTAAGTTATTAAGTGAATAGGTTCCATCGGTTCGGACTGTAAAGCTCGAATAGGTGAAGCAGTCAAAAGACTGGTATAAAAGACAAAACTAATATGCACTCAAAAGAAAGCGGTGCCGAAATTCAGGCACGATCGCCCAAGTCTTCTATTGATCTGGCTACGCTCGTAGATCTAATTGCTAAAGCACTTTCACCAAACAACCTGACGGAAAATGCTGACAAGAAAGACCCCAAATACAAGCCAGCATTGATTTTCCAGCCAGAAGACAACCGCCTGAGACTTTGTACTTCAGCCGTTCTTCACCGGTTATTTTCACAGCCGGAATTCAAAAAAGCTTTCAATCCAACTAAAGGTGATGGGTTTATTCAGAACTTGCCAATGCCAGCATACGGCACTCGCTCTCGCATTGGAGGCTGTTTGACTGAAGGCAATGCAGCGAAGTTGCCTGCTGCCCTTGACCGATTAATCGCTGCGATAGACCAGGTAATCGATACTGCTTTACCCCAAGAAGCCTCTTTATCTTCACTGCTGTTAGAGCAACCCATTCAGCAAATTGATCGACTGGCACAAGCAGCGGGTACTGCTTTCAAAAATCAAGCCAACACAGCTAATCTTATCCCCCTAGAATTTCAATCCGCAGATGTTAAGCCGGATAATTCTTCCACAACTGTAGCCAAAGTAATATCAGCAATTGAACGAGTTGAGGCTATTGATTATTTTGAACAAATGTGCAAGGCAGTCAGCCAGCATCTTGTTCAGCGTGACTGTGATGAAGATGACATTGAATCAGCTCTTGATAGTCTAGCTGCGGAACAGGAAAGAGAGGATAGCCAAATCAATCGTTTTTTGAACTTTTTAGATGATGAAGCATTAGCCCGCGTTCGCCTAACAATTACCTTCCAGATTATGGAAGCGATCGCAGAAAATGCCCAGATGCTTAATAAACCGGACTATCAACTATTAGCAGAATACATCAATCGGGTACTTACTCTGTTTGAATCGGCAAAAGAAACCAGTTACACCGTCGATCTAACCGCTCATTTCGGTAATGCTGCTGAATTCGACTTGCTAGATTACTTGAGCAAAGCAATCTTCTATTCCTGTCTTCCGGTTTGGGCTGAATGGAAAACCCAAATTTTTGAGGAAAAAGTTAGAAATCAAGCAGCAACCAGTTCCAGTTATGGCGTTATTCGGGAGGTCAGCTATCGCTTTCGAGTCAACGGACAAAATCCTGAATTGGGCAAACCTGCTTTTGAGGGGCGACTCGATCAAATCAGAGCAGAATTAATTGGCGATAATGAAGTTTCACCTCATCCTTGTCGTCGGTTAGCTGAACTTATATTTTTAGCAGTCGTTGTTCCAAAAGAGGATGAAGCATCGCTAAGTAAAGAATCACTATCGGATTCAGTACAGCAACTCCTTAAAACGCTAAAAACTGGCGGCGTGGCTTCTGTTAGTCAGGTGCTACAGGATTTAGAGAAACGCGCCCCATCAATGGAATTAATTGCAACAGCTTTGATTTCCATACTCCGCACAAAAAGCCAAAAGATTATTTCTCAAGTTCAGCATCGTTCCTCCCAACAATTCATCTGCGTGAACCGAGATATCATCGAGTGGTCGCGATTAGAAGGGGCAGAATCAGGTGTTCGAGATTTACTTGTGGGACCCCAGCAACGTTCTCGCGAACAGGTGGAATGGTTTAAATATATTGAAATTCGCGATCGACCAGAAATGCAGGGGCTTCTATTCTCAGTCAAGGTGAATGCTCAACTTTCTGAATACAATTTAGCAATCAAAGGAAATCCACATTCAATTCAGGTACAGCGGTTATTACCAAAGAAAATTCTTCAAATTTGTTGGGTTCCATGTTCTTCTCAACAAGAAGATGGTAAATGGGTTTACAAATTTGTGGAATCGGCAAAATCAATCAAAGGATGGGTATTACCAGCCGCCATCCAAGTTGAATACGATATTCAAACTTTGAAGCGACGACCAGATCGAAAAGGATCTGAGGAAAGTAAACAGTATCATGCAGCAGCAGTTACTGCATTTATAGTGCTAGTTTACTGCTGCTTATGGCGGATTATCCAACGCTTGAAACAATCTGGTGATTTAGAGCCAGTTGAGTTTACAACTTTGATGCTGCGATTACAAGAAATAGGTAAACAGAGTGATGAAGGAAATGGTGATTCCTATGTTTATGCAGCAGCCCAAGCTCTTGAAGCAATTTTGAGTGAAAACACTCCTATCCGAATGCAAGGGGTTGTTCTTCAAAATCTAGAGAGTAAAAATTCCAAATATATTAAATTGGGCATTTTTAACGCTTTGTTGAGTGCATTTCCCATTGCCATCAGTACACCGACTCCCCCAACAGTTCCGAAAATGGGTTTAATTTCCTATGCAACCCGTCCCTGCGATGAGATAAATTGTTTGAGTGAAGATGAAAAGGGCTATCTTTTTCTAACTCAAAGTTACATTGCTACAGCTATTAATCAACCGTTTTCAGGTTACGAACTCAAGATGGATAGAATGCAGTCAGACGTAGTTGATTCTCCCGAACGGTTGAGAAAACAACGACTGGTGCAAGAAGAGATTGGTTATCTAAAAGCCAAAGGATGCCAGCATATTATTTTATTGTCTCATGCCTATGGCGGTCGTCGAATAAATCGGGCAGCAGATTACAATTCTCCCTTAACTCATAAAGAATTCCTGGAAGAAGTCTTTCAAACTTTCCCCGATTTGACGATTTATACAATGCAGCGGGATGTATTTCCAGCTACGAGATTGCGGAAGCGAAACTCTAATGAAGCCGCCTTTGAAATTTTACGGGCTGGAGACCATACGAGTTTCTTGATGTCTGTTGAAAAAGTTCGCGTGCGCGATGTGATTCCGGTTTATACATTTGCCACACTTTTTGCAATTCAAGAAGCGCAGCGTCCCCAGTCGGGTTTCTGCGTTTATTTCCTAGTATCTGACCAACGGGTTAGCAATATTGACTGGACTGAACGTAGCCGTCAACATTTAGTTAATCCAGAACAGCAGTCTAGCGTTCATCCCTGTTTAATTTCAGTGCTGCGAGGATTGCATTTTATTGAAGCCGAACGAGGGGTTCAAAATGGACAACTGATCCCGGTATTAGACCCCTTTAGTTGGATATCACCTACCACTACTGAAGCGGCTGGAGAAGTGGAAGTTTTGCACACTCGTCGGAAAGGACGAGTATTACTCAGCTACCCTGCCTTACTCAGTCATGTTTCTCAAGTTTTACACCGGAGGAAGTAATGCAATTATCGTTTCTTCGTCAGGCATCTATTTGGGGTCAGGTGTTTGAAATTGCCGTCAAACGCGGGGTTCTGCTGCATCTGATTCATCAAGGATTACTTCAGGATAATCATCCGGTTCTCCAACCTTGGCAAGCGTTCAAGAATGCCGATATTAACAATCAATTGGTTAGAACCTTTCAACTAACAGATACGAATGCCAAAGAATGGGCAGGGACGATGGTGCGTCATCTGCTAGTAATGGGCTATGGTTTAGGCTGGACGGCGATGCGGGAATGCCTCAAGCACAATCCTGTTCGTAAAACAAAGCTGGAAGCAATTTGGTGTCCTCTGGCACTTCCAGGGCAACTATCTGGCAGAGATGAAGAGAAAGAAAAGACGGCTAAGGCATTCCAAACAGCTTTCAATCTACCTGGAAAACCAGATCAGGCTTTACTTTACACAGGAGAACCTGCTAGAGCCGATTTTCTCTTATGGTTATCAACTGAGGAGAACACAGAAGGTAATTTAACGAGTAAATATGCAAGATTTCTGACCCCAAAGGAAAACAAACGTCAGAAATTTGACAACTTTATTCTTTGTCTGGAGTTCTCGTATAACGCACCTGCCAAATTGGCAGACTTTAGAACTGAAACGTCTCACCAACAAGAAATTAATCGCTATGCCCGTTATATGGATGCACGGGGAGTTTTTTCTAAGGTTTGTGCTGAGGTAGAAGGTGAGGAGTTTTCGCTTTCGTCCAAATTGGCGAGTCATTTATCGGCATTTAGCAGTTCTGATAAACCTTTGTTTAAGCTCTGTCAGGCATCATCTTACACTGAACGCCTAATTCACATTTTGCGATCGCGCGATCGCTTAAAGGGAACTTGTAGTGCCAGAGCGATCGCAGTAACATCTAATGGGTTTGAAAGCCTCGCAGCTCATTTCATCGATCAAGAGCCAGAACCAGACCCTAGAGCTAGATTGATGAAATCATTGGGGGAAGCCTATCGAAATGTTCGCAAACTGAGCGATGATGCCCCCGGCGAACTAGAGCAAGAAATTCGTGTAGTGTTCAATAAGTTGGTGCGCTCGCTACCTCCTAATTTCAAGCAGCAAGCGAAGCAAATTGCTCAACTACCTGAATTGGGAGGAGATATTCACTTTCTGTTTCAGGAGAACGTAGAGGGATTTTATAGCCCGATGCAAGAGATTTTACGGGAGGATGCGATCGCCGCCATTGAGGAAACAGCAGAACTGAAGGAGTTTTTTGGTGAAAATCCTCAGTCCCAGTTTGCACTTGCCCTTGATATACAGAGTCAACAAAACGCACAAATTCCATTACGCAAAGTTCATGCTGCCGCAGTCGTTGCAGGTTTAAATGCTGCCAAATCGGGGAGAATAAATGTAATTGCTTTAGAGGGAAATCCGGGAATTGGCAAAACTACGGCTGTTATAGACTTTCTTACTCAACAGTCTGAAGGATTCCTATTTCTTTACGTCAGTCCGCGAGTGGTGATTAATCGAGATGTAACAGCAAAACTCGCTAGAAAAAACGGTAATGCTACTGGTATATTGACCCTAACAAGTAATGCTAATTTAATTGCTTCAGCTTCTAAATGGTACAAGCAACAAATCGAGAAACATGGATTGGAATATCGCCGTATTGATGGTGCTGTTGTTGTTGATGGGATTGAAAAACTCAATTATCCCGATTGCAGTACCATCTTCCTGACCCCCGAAGAGGAACACGAAATTGATTGTAATATTGTCGCCTCTACCCGCTATAAACATTCTCTTTCCGAACGGGAGGACAGCATGGCATCATCTCAGCCTCCGGGTGTCTTACGCACCCTAGCAGGCGCGGCGCGACGATTGCTAGAAGCTAATCCTCTGGTGAATCGTCTAGTCATAACTGCTGCGATTCAAGGCTATCGTTTGCTCGACCAAACAAGTACAGTGGATGCCCTCAGCAATTTGTTTAGAAAAAAAGCGCATACGACTTTGGGAAAAAATGAACGTCAGACCTTTGCGAAGCAAATTCCTACAATTATTGTAATGGTCGATGAATTAGCTGGCGATGGTGCAGGAGCGCCCTTTGTTCATAAGTTAGCCGAATGGTTACACGAACAATTTATTGAACCATTTGAAGGAACTCAATCGCCTTTTAAGGTTGTTCTGATTGTTGCCGATGCCTCGTTGAGCAATGAAATTGTTCTTAATAACTTTCTCAATTCAGGGAATCGCGCTCCTGACAAAGTGCTAATTAGTGCAAGTCAGGGTGAAGCTGCATTTCGGGTAACGGGTACTTATACAAAAGTCGGTCCCAAAAAATACCCGACACTGCACGTAATGACAAATAGCTATCCAGCTTCAAAACTGAACATTGACTATAGTATTCGCCTTTCACTTGTCACACCAGAGTTAATCAGTGATGGCAGAAAGCAGGGAATCCGACAAGCGATTAGAGAACAACTACAAGACAAATTTTTGATGAATGCTTATCAAGAAATCCAAAACGGGTTAAAACAAGGAGCAGAGCAGCTAATCTTCTTTGCCCAAGATAAAACATTTCTCCGTCAGTTGCGTGAGAAATTGACAATGGGAACAGATGCTCTATGCGAGAACGAACAGGTAGCAGTTTTGGATCAAAGCGTGCCACCGCATCAACGCTTGGAACTGGTACAGGAACCACGACGCGATCAGATCCGAGTTTTTCTGATGACTTCTTCAGGGGCGAGAGGAATTTCTTTCCCTAAAACCGATTGGATTATTGCGGCAATTCCCCGCTTCAATATTGAAGCCGCTTTGATGGAAATTGCACAACTGATTTATCGAGGTCGGGGAGAATATACAAATCCAGAAACTAGAGAGAAAGTTTCTGGAGATGACAAAAATCGACGGTTAGTTATGCTCATCAACGATGTTATCGTTGTAGAAGAAGATATCGATCGTCAAAGAGTCTGGTTGCGTCAGGCCAGCGATTTATTGACTTTACTCGTGATGCTGCGTTCTACAATTTACACGCGCATCAAAGGGGATGCCGGACTGAAGCGGCAGCGAATTGCCTTTGTCCCAGTTGGTTCGGTTGGGGACACAGAATTATTGAGCTTGATGTCGGAAGATGTTTGTAGTTTCTTACACGAAGCTACAGTTTTTATGTACGATAGTCCCCATAAAGATGTTAAAGGAATTGTCAGTAAGGCAATGCAGCTAACGAGAAAAATTTTTGCTCGTTTCAAATTGCAAGGTTTAGCACCGGATAAAAATGCTAAGTCTTATGTAGATTATCAAACCCTAGAAGCGATGATCAAGACTGTTTCTCGTCCTTCAAGTCGGTTATTGCCATCGTTGGAAAACGATGCGTTGGTGATTCCAGAGAGCCTAACTTGTATCGGACCGTTTTGGATGGAAGACTGGAGCGATCGCAAAACCGAGGAACGCTTCAGCTTTGAGGGATGGCGAACGGATATTCAGGAAAATAGCAATCATCTTTTAGGATTGCTACGACAAATTTATGAAGGAAATAAGTTTCCACCAAAACTCAAACGTCCGGCAAAAGAATTGCATAAGTTATTGATTCGCGAACAGCAGGAAAGCATCATTGAATACTCAACTATTCAGGCTTTCAAAACAAAAAATATGGTAATTGGTCTACCGCTGGATTATCCCCATTTTTGGAGCGAACAGTTAGAGGATGGGATTGGCGAACAAGTATTAGAAGACGCGGAAATTTGGAGGAATGCACTAGGACGCTCCCTAATACCTCAAGGTTTAGTGATGCCTGTAATAGCACAATATGAATCATTCCCTTGGGTGGCTGTGGCAGGTCGGCGAGTATTTGCACAATTAGAAACCGTTTTCGCCGATCGCTATTTTATGGCATCTAGCGAACTGAATCTTCTCAACACTATCTTGCTTGAAGATGAAGTCGAGTAAAACTTCTAAATTGTAATTAAATTCAAGCCCAAGAAGAAGCAATTTTTACTTCCACTTCTACAGGAACTTGCTGCAAATATACCTCTCCAGATTCTACCATCACTTTTTTGAGAATGCGACTGGTTCTTTTTAAAGTAGTCTGCGGACACTCTAACAGAATCTCGTCATGTACCACACCGATTAATTTTGCTCCAGTCTTGGGTAGGAGTTTGAACAAACGAGCGATCGCCACTTTCAACATATCAGCCGAAGTTCCTTGAACAGGGTGATTTAGCAACTCAGAAAGCCTGGGTTTCTTTGCCCATCGTCTTCTGCGTCCACTAATAGTACGGATTTGCTTGATATCTTCGACGTACACAGTTCTCCTGATGCTGTCATGCCATCTTCGGACTCCAGAATAAGCTTGGAAAAATCGTTTTCTGAACTCTTTAGCTTCCTCCAAAGTTAAAATAACATCGTACTTTTCCTCAGCATAAGCTTGAAGTTTGGCAGCACCCATGCCATAAATTAATCCGAAATTAACTGATTTAGCTATGCGCCTATCCTCTGCCGTTACCTCCTCTAACGGCTTTCCCGTAATCAAAGAAGCCGTTAAAGTATGCAAATCTTCACCTTTAGCGTAGGCATCTAACATTCGGCGATCGCCAGATATTTCAGCGACAATCCTTAGCTCGATTTGGCTGTAATCTGCTTTAATAATTTGATATCCGGGAGCGGCAATGAAGCACGCACGCATTCCCTTAGCCGTACAATTTGTGGGAACGTTTTGCAGGTTGGGCTTATTGCAACTAAAGCGTCCAGAACGCGCACCGCATTGCCGATAGCTGGGATGGATTCTTCCCGTGATCGGGTGAATATGTTTCGGTAATGCCTCAGCAAAATTTGAACACAAAGATGCTAATTTTCGATAATTTAGTAACAACTGGATAATCGGGTATTGGCGAGCTAGAGGAATAAGTTCGCTCTTGCTTGTTGACTTGATTGGAATATTGAAGGCCTGAAGAGCACTTAAAACTTGTACAGACGAGCGGGGGTTTATGGTTTCCACCATCTCTGGAAATAGCGAAAGTTGGGGATTAGGGGCTGGTTTGAGACCGGCTTTTACTAATTCCACCAGCGTAGTCTGTTTTTGAGCTTTCAGTTCCTCCCCCACCAAATGCCATTGTTCTGCATCCAGTAACATTCCATTTAGTTCCATTTGGGCTACAGCAGGCATCGCTTCAAATTCAATTTGGGCGGTTTCTAGTAACCCAGCATTCTGAAGTTTTGAGATGAGGCGCGCTCTAAGTTTCAGCAGGACAGCAGCATCTAAAGCGGCGTATTCTAACTGAGAAGCTGATAGCTTACCTCCGAAATTGCTCGACTGTAGGCTCTTGTCAAGTTTGATTCCTAAAAATTCAAGAGCGAGGGATTGTAGATCGTGGTTTTTCTTGAGTCCCGATCGCAACACCTGGCTCGCTAGCATGACATCAAAAAATGGGCCAGACGGTCTAAGTCCAGCTATTTCTAGTACCTGCCAGTCGAACTTACCATTTTGAAATATTTTGAGCGCACTGCTGTTTAGAAGTGCTTTTAAAGGCGATAATTCGCGATCGGCAAAAGCAGCTAGATCGACAATTATCACTGGGCGTTGGGGAACAGCTATTTGGATGAGTCGGATGCGTTCCGTAAGTGGATCTAGCCCGGTGGTTTCTGTGTCTATGGCTATAACACGAGCTTTCATCAGAGGTGATAGAATATCAGATAGCCTGGAAGAGTTCGCAATCAGCTCGTATTCCACCACAGGCGCTGGGGTATTGTGTGGGGAGGTATTCATAAGAGTAGAGGGATTTTAAGGTAATAGCTTTATTTATAAAATTGACCGCGCTAGCGGGTATTTCACAAACTCCACTATAAACGCAGCATTAATGATTTAATCTATATACAATCTTCTTAAAAAAGTTTAAAAAGCAAATACAGGAGCTTATATTATACCGCTCTTTTCCTTTGTTTGCTGCTCAATCTCAGTCCAAGGTAAAAGCATGGTATTTTCAATCTCCTTTCGTTCATTGGGAGCCAAATAACTATTTTTTAGACACTCTGCTAGCAACAAATTAGCACAGTAATATTTCTTGAGCAAGGCTTCTTGGTTTTTACTAAAATTCCAATCTTTATCATAGTGGCAATTATGTGACATTAAAACACATTTTAATCTATTATTCCATCCTTCGCCGTAAAGTTTCCACCACTCTGTCAAGGTGTGTTCATTAGCATTTAAATCTGGGGCTTCTTCTCGTAGTTTCTCAAACTTTTCTCTTTTATCTGAGTCAATGTTGTCATATTCAAGCAACGATTTAATGGCATAAACACGGCTAATAGTAAGGATAATGGGAGGATCTAAATCACGATAATGGTTAAAAACTTCTGATTTATGAAGAGTTTCTTGAGCTAGTTTAATTGTATAAGCTATATCAAACTTTTTGCGTCCCAGGATACGGGTTAGAATAATGGCAAAGCTAAAAATACAAGTATATTTGAGATCGAGCTCATAGCCAAGCTCTCTCTCAATACTGATTTCAAGATCTATATCCAGAAAAAATGCTCTAACAGCCACTCGCTTGTTTTTACCTTTGCTTATTTGAGATAAGTCTATTGAGTCTGACTGTTCCTTGACCCATCTCAATCTCTCTTGAATTTTTTCGTCTTTAGCTACAAGTTTATCAACCTCCTCTTTTATTAGCCGCAGGAGATATGCACCAGACTTGGCAAGCCCAACCGCTATTATAAAAACTTCTTGCCAGCGTTCGTCAGTAATATGACTTACAAAATATTTTGCAATTTTCTTATATTCATCTGGATCGGGAGTGTAGACAATATGTCGAGCAGTAAAATACTCTTGAAATGCAATATGAGAAAACGAGTAAATCCCTCGTGCTTGTTCCACCAGTATCCCATGTTGAGCCTCAATTGATTTAAGTATTTTTTCACTACTGGTCTCTAAATCTTCTGGATCGGACTCAGCATCTGGTAAATTTTCGATATAATTACTAATATAGTTTTCTACTAACCTATGTTCAAAAAATATTCGATCTTGATTAAACGTCTCATAAGCAATATAACTGAGTAAGTCTCTTTTTCTCGTTAATCCAAAGTTCTTATAAATTTCATCCCGCTCGATATTACGCGAGGTATCCCATCTGATAAGTACAGCATCCATAATTTGTTTATAAAGCTCGAATTTACTTTGAACAGGAAATGCTCCTGAATATTCAAATAGCAAACACAGCAAAGTCAGCGTCAGCGGATTAGCTGCTATTTCATTTATTAGCTTGTTCCTATTTGATCGTAGCTTGTCAAGAAAATTATCGGCTTTTTCTGTGTCTGTTCTCATCTTAAACCATTGCTTGACAAAGCTTTTAATCTGTAGATTGTCAAAATTAGCTATTTCTAATTCAGCAAAATTGTCAAATGTATATTTGAGAGCTGCGATCCTACAAGTTATTATAAATTGATTTGTTGTAAATCTATCTAAAAAAAATTGAATTTCGTTAATTACTCGATGATAATCTTGTTCTCGGACTTCATCCAACCCATCTAGTAAAATTAAGCAGGAACCGTGTTTCAATAATTCATATATTTGAGTATTAGTTACTTCGTAACTAGACATCATTTGACAGATAAATTCTAATAAATCTAACTGACTGCGAACTTCAGCAAACTGTCTTAATGTGACAAAAATTGGGACTAGCTTGTCTTTAAAATTTCCATTAATACATTGAATTGACAAAAACTTCAAATACATAGTCTTTCCGCAACCAGGTCGTCCTAAGACAACCTGCTTGAGATTTTTTTTTGCTGCCTCTAACCCGTAAACTTGCGGTTCAGACTTTCTAGTCGTCAACCTCTCAGAATTTTTATATTCTTCGAGTAGTTCATCAATTCCTATCCGCCTACGCCCGCTAATGGACTCATAGATGCCAACATCTACATAGATGTCTTTCAACGGAACGGGCTTGCTCATATCCAGAACCTGCATTGTCCCGCATCGCTCTAAGATGAGAGGTTTGACCTTTTCGCGTACCTCTTGCACTGCGAGTGCAATATGACCATTGTCTTTCACCTCTGTATCTAGAGCTTTGGCGAGAGTAGTAACCTCTTGCCAATCTACTTTTAAAACTTTACAAATCTTTATAAAACTCTCAGTTGAGACGGGCTGACCCGCAAAAAATTTCCGAACAGTGTCCCTCGCAACTCCTGACTGACTGGCTAATGCTGACTTGCTCTGTCCACTCCGCAAAAGCTCTCCACTCAGTCGCTGAATACCTTGTTCTGATAATTTGTGAGACCTGTTGACCATATTCTTTGCTTTGGCAGTTGACACTCTTCTATTATAGCTGGCAGAATGGAGTCAGGCAGTTAGTCAGGCAGTTAGTCAGTTAGTCAGTTAGTCAGTTAGTCAGTTAGTCAGGTAATAGCCTAGTTAGCAGATCAGTTTCCACTTGCTCCTGACGATTTATTTAGGAGATGTCATGTTAAATCCACTTACATCCAAGGTTCTGCAACAGCAGTCGGCATTGGGGTACTCTAGTTTTTCCAAGAATACCAGCCTGGGTCAAGAGCCAGTCGTGCCGATAGAGCAACAGGTTCACTGTGACCAATGTGGGTTTCAGGGAGCAAAACGCATTTTTCATCACCAGCTAATAGAGAAGTCTTGTCCCCGATGTGACTACTGGCTAGTTATGACGAGCACTGGTCGTGTCGTCGAAACAGGCGGGATTGGAAGTTATGCAAGTCGCAGTATAGGCTCAAAGCGAGACCTTTACCTTCGTTTTCCCTAGAGTGATTAGCAATTTTCCGTTAACTCAAGACCAATTTCGACTGCTTAAGGTCACTAGCAGCACAGAAAAAGCTCCAAAACAAGGTTTTCCCTGTCTCGGAGCCACTAATTATCTAACCTCAAAGGTATCATGTCGAACACACTCTCAAATCAAAATTATTCTGATCTTCCAGAGGGCAAGCTGCACAGTCAGCACTCGTTCAAAAGGTATCGCTTCAACCCAACAACCCTCCGCGAACTTCGCCCGTTTTTTAAACTCGACAACTTCCACGGACTTTACCAAGTTCTAGAAGATTGGTTTTTGATCGGGTTAGCAATCGCTTTGTCTATAGGAGCCTGGGAAAACGTACCTATCATCCTGGCATTCCCAATCTACCTCATTGCGGTTATCATCATCGGCGCTCGGCAGAG
The DNA here is from genome assembly GCF_036700865.1 of Microcoleus sp. S13C4. Taxonomy (NCBI): domain Bacteria; kingdom Bacillati; phylum Cyanobacteriota; class Cyanophyceae; order Oscillatoriales; family Microcoleaceae; genus Microcoleus; species Microcoleus sp. S13C4. Next base: position 2,658 of record NZ_JAUBPS010000059.1, on the reverse strand, counting down.
GGGTTTGGCTAATCTGCTACATCAAGCTACGCACCTGACCCTAGCAAAGAACAAGCTTTTTAACTTCCTGCTAGGTACATTGGCGTCTGGCTATCTGGTTTTGCAGAGTTTTACAGGCTACACTTTTAGCCATGTCCTCAACCATCATCCCTTACTCGGAGATCCTGAGTTAGATGGCAATTATGTTCGGCTCCAACAAAATGGAATGTATGGAGAAGGACGTTGTGCCGAGAATACCCGAAGCTACCTGAAAAATATATTTCATCTCGCAACGACATGGAATTATGCTCGTTACTTGGTGAAAAACAAAATTTTCAACTCCCATGAAGCTTTGTGGGAACGGTGGATGAGGCTCACTTACATAACGGTTGTGATTGCAGGTATGTTGTTTTTAGGATGGGGAAATTTGTTACTTTTTTACTGGATTATCCCTTTTCTAACAACAGCCAACTGGGTAGGAAATTTTGTCGAAGTAGCTGAACACTATCCTCTCATGGTAACTGCGCCTAAAGTAGACATTTACATGAGTCGTAACCGCTTGCTTAATCCCGCTTGGTGCTTGTTATTAGGCGTACATAACGAGCATTTTCACCTAATTCACCATCTTTTCGAGCGCATTCCTTTTTGGCATTTGAAGACAGCACACAAAGTCTTAATGCAAGATGAGGTGTATGCGTCGTTGAACCAAAGCCAAGGATTCTACGCATTGCTGACTCAAATTGTTGTACCAACCAACCACAACTAAGCCTGAATTCTTAATTGACTAAACTACCTCCCTAAAATATTTACCATTGGAAGTCACTGCGTAAATATTTCAGGGAGCTTTTTTCAGTAAAAAGTCGGAATTAATGTAGCAAAGTTTGTGTAAGTGTGAGATTCTACGTCGCTAGCGATTGATTTATTTCTATAGCTCCGCCGATAGGCGGTAGTTTAATTACGACTATCGGATGAAACGGCTGCTCGTTCTCCCTAGCTACGCTGAATTGTTGATTCTTACTACTTTGTAGCTACAGGATTTATGAACGAGCCAAACAATATCTATGGCAATGAACCCGGTTACAGCGCTGATGGCTATGCTGTTAGCGGCTATGAAAGTAACCCGTGCGAGTCCTCCCTTAACGGATATCGAAGCAACGGTTATAGCAGTCAGCAAACTGAGGGTTACGGGGTTCCAGACTACTTTGCTGATGGCTATCGAGAAAACGTTTTTGAAGGCGATTTGAATTTAGCAGATACTCCGTGGACGGAGACGGCTGCTAACCCTAACCCCTATTTTGAGGGAGGGGCAAATGACGCTAATTCCTATCAAAATCAAACAGCTACTTCTCATTTCGACGGCGGTGACTTAGAGCTGTAGTGCTTCAGATTGCAGGCTACAAATCGCCTGTATGAAACTTCTCATTTCGGCGACGATGACTTAGAGCTGCAGTGCTTTACGCCGAGGCTGCTCCATGTAAAGCCTCGGTTGACTGCTTTATTTATTTTAAGAAGCGCAATTGCAGCCTCATCAAGTTTGGTGGGTTCCTTTTTCCCACTTAATTGCTTAACTTTTCTACCGTATCCTCAACCAACAACCAAAGTTTTTTGCACAAACATGAGAAGAATATTATCAACAAGATTCTGGCAATTATCAGTATGGTTATTCTCTCTAGTCTTAATAGTTTCCATTTTGTTTGAGCAACCAATATTTGCTATAGCACGAATTCCTGCTGATACAACTGAAATGCCAACCAAAATTTTAGAAATACCAGGGATGGACAGGCAAGGAAATCCTACTTCAGTTAACGCCCTCTTGCCAGATTGGACACAAATTTCTTTTTCTCAAATGCCACCCATCAGTCAATCTGGAAGCCTTTCAGCGGGAGAGTACAAGCAGGCAGTTGGCTATGATTTGAGCCGAAGTTGGACAGCAGGGCAAACTCCTGACCAGTACATCATGTTGGGCGATATCAGCCAAGCTTTGCAACCAGAATTGCTATCGTTCGGTTTTGTCGCGCAGCAAGCTGGTCTGAATTTAGATAGCGTAGCTTTAAGCGCATTTACTTTAGTTGCCAAGCAGTCGTTAAATCAGTTAGTTCAGGCTATCCCTCTTCTCGGTCAATTTAAAGTCGCAGAGATTGCGCCGGTGGCGGGACTTCTAGCAACAAAAGCTGCTGGCATTGATGTAGCCGATCGCACTCTAGAGCTGGTTCTCAGTTCCAATCCACAATTAGGTCAGTTGAAACTGGGAGAAATTGACCTCTCTCAGTATTCAATATCTTCGATTCCGAACTTAAGCAGCGCTCAACTTGGCGCGTTTTCAGATTGGCAAACGACCTTAATTAAGGACGTACCCGGGCTGAATGCTTTACCTCTGTCTAGCTTTCCCAATCCAATAGCAGAATTTGGCAATTTAGTAATGAGAATTGATGCGATTTATGGCCCCGCCGAGCGACGGCGAACTAAGACGATATCAGGCTCAGACGTTCAGGGATTCTCAGTTAACTGCCAAGAAAATGATTGCGCTTACATCGAACTAGACGATCTGGAGAATTCGGGTCGGAACGCTCGCGGTTCGCTCGAAGGCAAGCAATGGATTAGCGGTAAGCTGTTGCACATTTAAACTGTGATACAAGCATTACCCTTATTTTTGATTTTGCGACCCCATTTAATTATTAA